>CAMPJQ010000382.1 GCA_946886925.1 uncultured Terrimonas sp. | reverse complement strand
GGTAATAAACAACAATATCCCTGAAGGGACAGCAACCAGCAGGCCTCTTTTGGACCAGGACAACAAATGTCCTGCCATGTCCATCACAGGAATCTTTTTGGAAATGCCTAATAAACGGAGGTCGAAAAGAACAGCTCCACCTGCCACCAGTACGATGCCTACGATATGAACGATCTCTAGCAGGGGATATAGCCATAAAGACTGGCGAATGCCAACTGCCCAGGAACTGCTTTCCAGCCAACTAAGCCACCCGGCAACGCCATAAATCATGATCAGCGAAGTTCAAATTTAACCCCGTCAACAAAAATCCTTTCCGCCCGCATTTCGTCTTTGATCTTTTTATGCGGGTATCCCACAACCCGGATTGAAGCGCCTTTCTTCAGTTTATCTACCGGCACTTCGCGACTCTGCATCCTGCTGGTAGGCGCCAATACAACAAACCAGGTCTTGTTCTTATTCTTTACCCTTGCAGTGGAATGAGGGTTTTCGAAAGTAAATTCCTGGACGATACCGGTATAATCGAGCGTGTCTTTTTGATTATAATTCGCCCATCCATGATGAAGCGGACTAAACGAAATAGCGCACAAAACGAACATGACCAGCAAACTGTTTCTTGTATAGGTCATAACGATATATTTTATATGGTCAGGAAATGATAATAAAGTTACTCATTAAATTGGTAAAATTTATTCCAGGTGACTATTGCACAATTCGGAAAATTGCATTACGTTTATATCCGGCATTTTTTCTGCTACATCCTGCTACTGCCTCTGTGCCTCCACAAAAAGTACTGCGCTTCTGAACAAGGTGATTCCTGATGTTGTATTGTGTATGCTGATGCATGCAAAACTCTTTTGAACCATGGCAGGTTTAACATGATCTAACCCTGGAATATCGCTGTATTTTTTATTTACAATAAAACCCGTTTTATGCGTAAGTTCTATTCTCCCTTTCGTATGGGCCTGGCATTGGCCTCAATCCTTTTTACCCAATGCAATCAAAGCCAACAGGCCGAACCGATCGCCGCATCACCCCTGGTGGCAGAAAAGAGCAATTTCGGTGGTTATGAAACCCAGGTCGAATGGGGCGAACACCTCGTTACCATTGGCGGTTGCAATGATTGCCACACGCCCAAGAAAATGACTGCCATGGGCCCTGTTGATGACAGTTCTTTATTGTTATCCGGGCATCCTGAAAAATTGCCTGCACCGGATGTAAACCGGAAAGAAACAGAAAGCAAAGGACTTGTGGTAACCTCAGATTTTACCGCATGGGTTGGTCCGTGGGGGATTTCTTATTCTGCCAACCTCACACCAGATGAAACAGGTACGGGTAACTGGACGGAGAGCCAGTTTATATACGCTATTAAAAACAGCATCAGCAAAGGAATACCCGGATCAAGATCGCTGGTGCCACCCATGTCAATGATGCCCGTTAAGCACATGACGGACGATGAACTGAAGGCGATATTTGCTTACCTGAAAACCATCCATCCCGTTAAAAACCATTCCGTTCAGCCTACTCCGCCTGCCCTGGCTGCGAAGTAGTTGTGATAACATTATAATTCTATAATTCGCGCCGGGGTCTTCATCAAAAGCTTTTGTAGGCTGGCCTTGAGACCCTGGCGCTGAGAAAAAATTTTCTTTTTATCCGCTTGCGTCTCACGCTCTCCGCACAAGTGCCCGGCTGTGAAGACCGCGTTGGGAAGAAAAAAGAATTCGCGCTGGGGTCTTCATCAAAAGCTATCGTGGGCCGGCTATAAGACCCCTGCGCTGTGAATTTCTATAAGTGATCGCTAAAAATGATTTTCTTTTTATTCGCCGGGGTCTGCTATGAAAAAGTAAAGTGCTTCGGTATGATGAGAAGATACCTACATAAAATTAGTTTAATTGAACGAATAAAAAAACTCCGTCTGCTATAAGCGGTGCACTTACTTTATAAAGGCCCGCCAGTTTTTGTAATAGCTATAAACGGGTACGCCAACTCATGGATGTTATTGTATAACCGACCCCAGCTCTGCGTTTTCCCGTTAAACAGTTGAGTATGTTATTGGTCGTTCAACGTGTTTTTTTTAATTTTGTTTCGGGCAATCTAAAAGGAAGCGGGCTCTGTTTGGGAAGCAACCTGCCAGCGATAAGTTGCCTGAGTGACGAATAAACTCTAAAACAGATGAGACCATGTGTTTCATCTGTTTTTATTCGGAACTCTTAATGGCTCCCATTTCCCCCTGGTTCAATATAGGGTTGTTGCGATAGAGCAACAGCTTTTGCAATAAAGACCAGTTTTCTACACACTTTTATGATTGCCTTTTTATTATTTCTACCGGCATGTTTTTTATAATAACTAAGTAATGCTGGGCTTTGCCGGATGGCTTGCCACGCGGCTTCAATAAGCAGTGGTCGCAGTATCCGGTTACAACGGGGTTGAATGTGATTGCTATATATCTTGTCGCCACTGCCTCGTTCAGCGGGTACCACCCCTAAATAGGATGCAAATTCATTAGGCGCCTTATTAAACCGGTTAAGATCACCCGTCTCCGTTAAAAGACCGATGGTGGTGATGGGTCCAAAGCCTGGTACCGTTAATAAACAAACAAACTGTTGCTTGTACTGCTCTTTGATCACCAACCGGAGTTTTCGGGTAACCAGCAAAAGCCGGTTTCGCTGGTGGATCAGTTCTTCGATATAATATTGAAGCGTTTCTGTTCCTTGCGGGGTGGAAAGTTGCAGTTTTTTTAGCCATGCTAAAAAATTACGGGATATGTATTTTTTTTCTTCAAAGATTGCAGGCAGTTGTACGCCAAAGTAATTTATCAACCCCTTAAGCCTGCAATGACTGCGGGTAGTATCTTTTACAATGTTTTGACGAAGGCGGAATAAAGCTCGTCTTTGTTGCTGTTCAGCAGACATTATATAAATCCCTTTAAGTAAATCCGATTCCAGGTATTTGGCAATAGCCCGGCTGTCATGTAAATCCGTTTTGTTATTCTTTTGTTTATCGGTTAGCGGAAGATCTCCCGGATGGATAATGCGGTTATGAATTCCAGCCTGGCATAAAGCAGTATGTGCCCATGTGCCGCTGAAACCCGCTTCATAAGCGCTATGAAATTCTGCACCCTTAAATCGTCCCTGCAGATGCTGAACCAACTTTAAGGGGTCAGGCGTTTGAGTAAAATGCTCCACTTCAATTCCGCAAGTTCGCACAGTAACACTCCATGATTTTTTGTGCACATCAAGACCAACAAAAAAAGATTGGTCTGTGAAATCATTGGTTGTAATTTTGTTTAAAGGCATGGTTGACTGTATTAAGTTGTTTAACAATTACGAAACTTTAACTAAATTAAGTTATCGTCTTATCAAACTTAGCGAAGTAATTCGCCTGACAGCACCTGCCTTTTTACATGAAAACTCATGGCTGCCCCACAAAGGCTTTTGATGAAGACCCCTGCGCGACTTCATGAAGCGTTAGCGGTCGCCACTCTCCTTTCTTCCGGCGGGTGTTAACAGCCTGGCAATTGGGTGGCGCCAGACCACAAAACACGATTTCGAAAACCCTGCAAAAATGGACACTGACTTAATTCTTGAAAATATCAGCAAACATGTTCAGCTTAACAAAACTGAAACTGACTTTTTTATTTCCCTGCTTGCAACAAAAAAACTCAAACGAAAAGCGTTTTTGCTGAAACCCGGAGAAATTTGCAGGACAGAAAATTTTATTATTAAAGGCTGTGTCAGAGTGTATACAATTGACGAAAATGGCTTTGAACATATTGTGATGTTCGGCACTGAAGGCTGGTGGGTGGGTGATTTGTTTAGTTTTCTTACACAAAGCCCGGCTATCTATTTTATCGACACACTGGAAGATGCTGAATTATTACAAATCTCAAAACCTGACCTTGACAAATTGTATGAAAGCGTTCCAAAATTTGAACGGTTTTTCAGACTGATTTTTCAAAACGCCTATATTGCACAGCAACAACGCATCAATCAAAACCTTTCTTATACTGCCGAACAGCGATATTTAAACTTCATTGAGAAGTACC
>CAMPJQ010000381.1 GCA_946886925.1 uncultured Terrimonas sp. | reverse complement strand
ATTTACAATCCGCCACGGCGGATAGATTTAAGATTGCATCTCGCTTCGGATTTAACAATTTGCAGTTTGTCGTTTGTTGTTTACCGTTGAGATTCCGTTTCGGATTTCGAATTTGAGTCTTCGAATTTATTTGCTATTCGCCTTTTAGATTTTGATGCTTTATTTGATTTTCTTTCTTCAAAATATCTTTCATAATAATCATAGCATGCACTCTTGAATTTTCGATGAACCAGCTATGCGTATCCATACCGCCACATACCACACCAGCCAGGTAAATGTTTTTTTTATTGGTTTCCATGGTTTCGGGGTTATAGTCGGGTCGTAGCTTTTCATCATCGGATAAATGAATACCTGTTTTGCGCAAGAAATCAAACTGGGGCTGGTAACCCGTAGTGGCAATTACATAATCATTAGGTATGGTAACTATTCCTTCCGGCGTCTGTATATCTACCCTGTCGTCGTAAATAGCTGATAAGGTGGAATTGAAAAAAGCTTTGACGCTTTCCTCGGCAATACGGTTTTCCATATCGGGCTTTACCCAATATTTTACCCGCTTGCCTATTTCGCTTCCCCTTATCACCATGGTTACTTCGGCGCCCTTGCGAAAAGTTTCCAACGCCGCATCAACAGCGGAGTTGTTGGCGCCCACTACCACTACTTTTTGCATAGCATAAAAGTGAGGCTCTTTATAATAGTGTGTTACTTTAGGCAAGTCTTCACCCGGTATGTTCATCAACACCGGCTTGTCGTAAAAGCCTGTAGCCAGCACAATGTATTTGGTATGGTAGGTTGTTTTTGTTGTAATTACCTCATACACATTATCCCTGCTATTAATAGATTTCACTTCTTCCTGCAAGTGTACATCGAGGTGATTGGAAAGTGTGGCACGACGGTAATATTCCAGCGCTTCATTTCGGGTAGGCTTTACCGATATAGATACAAAAGGAATTCCGCCTATTTCCAACCGTTCGGATGTGGAAAAGAAAGTCATATTATACGGATAGTTATACAGGGAATTAACCAAACAGCCTTTTTCCAGAATGCAATATTTTAACCCGGCTTTTTGGGCTTCTAATGCGCAGGCCAATCCTATAGGACCACCACCAACTATAATGATATCTAACATGTATATAAAAAGATTTTATAAACATCTACCGCAGGCAAATGATAAGCAAAGGTATGGACTGATTTCGAGATTGGTTTTTTCAAACGTTTACAATAAAGCCACGCGGGATCAGTGTTTACCTTCACTTATGAGGATCAATGCAAAAACCGCGTAGTTGATAATATCGTAATAATTGGCATCAATGCCTTCGCTGATCAACGTTTGCCCTTTATTGGCAAGGATTTGTTTGATACGCAGCAATTTGGATAAAATAAGATCGGTAAAACTTTCCTGGCTCATTTCCCGCCACGCTTCTCCGTAATCGTGATTTTTATTTTCCATTAGCCCCCTGGCGCCGGCAATTACATTATCGTATAAATGTTGCACTGTATGCACATCCAGTTCTTCCGCCTCATCTGCTTTCAGCTCCATTTGCATGAGACCTACTACACCATAATTCAAAATGCCTTTAAATTCCGATGCAATATCATCATCAATTTTCTGTGATCCGTTTTCCTGGATGGTACGGATGCGTTTGGCTTTTATATACATCTGGTCAACAATAGAAATGGTTCTTAACACCCTCCAGGATGTGCCGTAATCTGTTGTTTTCTTTAAAAAAATATCTCTGCAAGATTTTACCGCGATATCATATTGCTGAATGGTTGTCATTATAGAGTTGCTCATTTAATATGGGATGAACTATTTTTGTTCCTAGCTGAAGTTTCAAAAATAAGCCGAAAACAAATAATGTACACTTTAAACTGTAAAGAGCGTTTGCATGTGATGGATAAACCATGGGTGATGGGAATTATCAACATTACACCTGATTCATTTTACAAAGAAAGCAGGAAGCAGCATGTTGATGAAATAGCACAGCTTGCGGAAAAGATGATAACGGAGGGGGCAAACATTTTAGATATTGGCGGACAGAGCACCCGCCCCGGCAGCAAAAGAATTAGTGTGCAGGAGGAAACAGACAGAACGGTTCCGGCTATTGAACGCATCATGCAGCAGTTCCCTGATGCCATCATTTCAATAGATACTTATTCTTCGCAAGTAGCAAAAGCCGCTGTGCAAACCGGTGCTTCTATAATAAACGACATCAGCAGCGGCGATATGGACGAGGCTATGCTTTCTGCTGCAGCAACTTTACAGGTGCCATATATTTGTATGCACATGCAGGGAACACCAGGCACCATGCAAAAAGATCCGCAGTATGAAGATGTATCTGCAACTGTATTAAATTACCTGATCCGCAAGGCAGACCAATGCACAAAAGCAGGTATTCATGATATTATTATTGACCCCGGGTTTGGCTTTGGAAAAACCATTGCACATAATTTTACGTTACTTAAATCGCTCTCTGCACTGCAGATTGTTGAACGCCCTGTAGTGGTTGGACTTTCACGCAAGTCAACCATCTATAAAACATTACATATAACAGCGGAAGAGGCTTTAAACGGCACTACGGTTTTACATACCATTGCCCTGATGAATGGAGCTAATATATTGCGGGTGCATGATGTAAAAGCAGCTAAGGAAGCCGTTGATCTTTATATGGCTTACCGCAATGCATAAATGCAAAATGGACAGCCTACCTAAGTAAACTGTCCGTTTGAATAATTTGGTGAGTGATGAATAATGTATGGTGAGGCTGGCATGTTCCATTCAACCCGCAACTACCTTTCTGTCCATCAAAACATCACCCATTTTTTTCTTTCACTTTCTCTCTTTTCTTATTGCTTTTTAGGGGCAACCTGCGGACGTGCAGGTAATGGCTGCGGTGCAGCAGGCGCATCTTTTACATCCAACACCTCTATCTCGAACATGAGATTGGTGTTGGGCTTTATTTTGCCCGAACCCTGTGAACCATAACCCAATACTGAAGGAATAAATAACCTGCCCTTAGCTCCTTTACCAAGCAACTTCAGTCCATCATCAAACCCTTTTATGGAACCACCAGTGCCCAGTGTAAACGTGTAGGGTTCGGTGTGATGAAAAGAAGAATCCACATTGCTGTCGAATGCGGTGCCATCAAGGAATTTGCCGGTATACTTAACCGATATAGATTGACCATCTTTGGCCGGTTCTCCACCAGCCTGCTGAATTTCAACATAAGTGCCTTCTTCCGTTTTGGTAGCTTTAATATTATTTTTAGCGATATACTCCTGCAAAATTTCATCATCCTTTATGGCCTGTGCAATAGCGTGAATAGAATCCTGCTCCTGGAACTTCTGGACTTCTTTGGCAAAGTCCGCCTGTGCGCTATCGGCCTTTAAAATACCCAGTATTTTAAAAGTGGTAAAAAGATACTCCCCTTTTTTAAATTCTTTGGGCATCATGGCCATTCCGCCTTTAAACACACTATCAGTAAGAATGCGGGTAATCACACTGTCTCCCACTCTTACATTTTTAAATACGTCGTAATATTCTTTGGGCAATTGCGCACCCGTACTGTCAATGGGCTGGTATTGTGGTGGCTGGCTATAGGTATCTTTTATTGCAGAATCTTTGTATTTCTGCGCAAAATGAAATTTCATTACCTCGCCATATCCAATGGGGTTTCCTTTACCATTGCCAATAATTTTGTATTCCATCCCATTCTCTAATTTTTTATACGGCCCATTACCGCCGCTATTGCAGGAACTCAATCCGAAAGCCAAAGCCACTACGGATACTAACCATGTTATTTTTTTCATGTTTTGTGATTATTGTAATTGTGATGCGTTTTCTTTTATTGCTTTTTTAAATAATTGCACAGTAATTTGAAGCGAATCGGAACTTCGTCCACCCGAAGCGTTAAAGTGTCCTCCGCCGTTAAAATATTTCCTGGCGAAAGTATTTACATCAACGCTGCCCTTACTCCTGAACGACCATTTACGTTCTTCATCCCTGTCTATTACCAATCCGGCTAATTTTATGCCCTGGATGGTT
>CAMPJQ010000380.1 GCA_946886925.1 uncultured Terrimonas sp. | reverse complement strand
ACCGGTATCAGCTTAATAGTTTTACTGGTTGGTTTTGGCTCGTTCAGGTATATGTATAATTCAGCAAAGACGCAATTATGGAATAGTAAAATGGAGTCTGGTGAGCGGGAATCGCGTGAGGTGGCGAAGCTGCTTGAGAAAGAATTGGAAAGTGGTATTCCCCCACAAAAAGTAATAGAACATCTACAACAAAGTATTGCAAATACAGATGCACAGAGCGAGTTTCTTTGCATGTATAATGAAAAAGGAATTCAACTTTGTCACCCGGATCCGGCTCATATCGGCCAAAAAATAGATACTGGTAACTCCGATTTTAAAAAGAATAATACTTCCCCGATAGTTGCCTTTAGCGAAATCCTGCAATCAGGAAAACCTATGGCTGGTATTCGAACTTTTCCGGCAACGAAAAACCGTAGCTCCGAAATTGTAAATGTGTATCCCGTTCGGGGCAGCGATTGGCTGGTGGCCACACATTTTAATATAGAAGTATTGCAGCAACAGTTTGCTAACCTGTATAAACAATACATGACAGGTTTTTTCATAATGGCATTGCTGATCATAACCTGTTGTTTCCTCCTTATCCGTTTGATCTATCACCGGTATGAAAACCGTATGGCATCAGAAATAGAGCAGCTTAATGGGAAAGTAAATGAACTGAGCATCTTCAACCAACAACTGAACCTTGCCCAGGAAAATTTACAGGAACAAATACCAGCCGGCAAAGCAACTGCTGAAAATGAAAATAATCGTAAACGATTGGTTTCGTATGAAAAGGATGAAATGATTTTATTGGAAATACAAGATGCCGCTCTATTTTACCTGGCAGACAATACCCTTATTATTAAAACATTTCTCGGAAAAGAACATATAATCAATCTGAGTTTGGATGAACTTATGAAACAGTTGGATAACCAAATTTTCTATCGCGCAAACAGGCAATACATCGTTAATGTCAATGCCATAAAAACCATTTTCATCTATGGTAAAAATCAACTTCGCCTGCTGACACAGCCCGAATCACCGGAGGATATTATTATCAGTAAAAACAAAGTTGCCGAATTTAAAAGTTGGCTGGATCAATAAATCTTAAATGATGTTGCAGAGAGACACGAATCCCTTTCAATTTCTCCCATCAAAATAAAAATCCCTGTTACATTAAAACAAATGAAAAGAAAAGCAAAACGCTGTAATCTTTTAATGGTAGCGTTTTCAGAACATAAAAAAACCGCATTTTTAATGCGGTTGTGTGCCCGGGACTGGATTCGAACCAGCACATCCTTTCGAACGCTGCCACCTGAAGACAGTGCGTCTACCAGTTTCGCCACCCGGGCTTAAAATACGGGCTGCAAATATAGGGGAATAATCATTTCACATCTATTTTTTTTGATGGCTGCCAGCCAATCAGCAGCACACCCGCGATAACCAGTACCGTCCCCACGATTTGTTCCATGAACAGGGGCTCATCTAAAATAAAATAGGCCTGAACAATAGTGGAAACGGGACCAATAGCCGATATGATGGCTACATTACTGGAACCAATTTTTTTCATACCACCCGAAATCATAAAACTGGGTAAAACCGTTGCCACAATAGCCAGCAGTAACCCATACCCCCAATGAATACCCGAAAATCCTTCGGCGGGCATACGCCCCGCCAGTGCAAAATGAATAAAAACACCACCGGTGGAAGCCAGCATGGCATAGGCAGTAAATCTTGTTGCACCCACTTTTGGAATGATTTTTCCACTGCCGGCTATGTACATCGCAAAAGTGAGGGAACATAAAAAGATAAGAAAGCTTCCCCACAAAAAATCGGGATTATTGATATCTATACGCAGCTCTCCCCAGTAAGCAAAAGCAACACCTGCATACGTAAGCAGTAAAGCTATTTTTTGCAGCCGGCTAACCGGTTGTTTAAAAATAAACGCATTGATCAGAACAGCAAAAGTGGGATATAAAAAAAGAATAAGCCTTTCCAGTCCTGCAGTTACATATTGTAATCCCACAAAATCAAATAAACTGCTGAGGTAATATCCAAACAAACCCAGGAAAATTACAGCAGCCCATTGCCTGACGGTAAGGGGTGCAGCATCTTTTGACCTGGCAGCCATCCATGCAGCGCCTAAATAAAAGGGAAGAGAAAAAAGCATGCGCAGCGCCAGCAGCGATAACGCATTCATATCGGTATGCTTAAATGCCAGCTTTACGATAATAGCCTTGGTGGAAAACAATATCGCTCCCGAAAAGGTAATAATAAATCCTGCCAGTGTTACCCGGTATTTCTGTTCATTGCTCATTGACACAGGTAGATGGAAAAAGGTGAGAGGTGAAAAGTAGAAACCGGGAAAGGGCAAAGGTGAAAGGGAAGTAAGGTGAGAAATGAAGCACATCACTTCTTTGTCAAACGCCTTTCACCTCTCCCCTCTTTCCTTTCACGGTTTACACGCTTACATTAAAATCTCTTAATGCATCGTTCAAACTGGTTTTAAGATCGGTGCTGGCTTTACGCTGGCCTATAATCAAAGCGCAGCTCACACCATATTCTCCTGCAGGAAATTTTTTATTATAGGTTCCGGGTATCACCACACTCCGCGCAGGTATCCTGCCCTTGTATTCAACCGGCTCACTGCCGCTCACATCAATAATTTTAGTGCTTTTGGTTAATACCACATTAGCGCCCAGCACCGCTTCTTTCTCAATAATTACGCCTTCTACCACAATACAGCGGCTACCAATAAAGGCGCCGTCTTCCACAATTACCGGGCTGGCCTGTAAAGGTTCCAGCACACCACCTATACCCACGCCACCGCTAAGGTGCACGCCCTTGCCGATTTGTGCGCAACTGCCTACAGTAGCCCAGGTGTCTACCATCGTTCCTTCATCAACGTAAGCGCCAATATTTACGTAAGACGGCATTAGCACTACATTACGTGCAATAAATGCACCATACCTTGCTACAGCATGTGGCACGGCACGTACGCCCAACTCCCTGTAACCGCTTTTCAGCAACATTTTATCGTGAAATTCAAGAGGACCGGTAGTCCATGTTTGCATAGATTGAATACCAAAATACATGAGTATGGCCTGCTTCACCCATTCATTCACTATCCACCCGTTTTCGGAAGGAGATGCAGTGCGCAGCCTGCCCTTATCAACATCTTCAATTACCGATTTTACCGCCTCAATGTACACTTCGTCTTTTAATAACTCCCTGTTTTGCCAGGCTTGTGCAATAAGATTTTGAAAGTCTGTCATGCTGTTCTTTTTTTTGCAAACTTAATGAGTTTGTTTTTGCAAAGCCTCACTATTTTTGCAGCATGAATTTTACAGCAGATGTGGAACATTGTTTACAGGTTTTGCAGGCGGGAGGCGTTATACTATACCCCACAGATACGGTTTGGGGGCTGGGTTGCGATGCTACAAACCCTTTGGCGGTGCAAAAAATTTACCGGATCAAGCAAAGGGAAGAAACCAAATCCATGATCGTTTTATTAACGGAAGAAAGGGATGTAATAAAATATGTGGCGCAACCCGATTTAAGGGTATTTGATTACCTTGAAGAAACCTGTAAACCAACTACGGTAATTTATAAGGATGCTGTAGGCATGGCGCCAAATTTAATAGCGCCCGATGGAAGCATCGCTATAAGAATAGTGAAGGATGAATTTTGCAGGCACCTCATTAAGCGACTGAGGAGGCCACTGGTATCTACCTCAGCCAATATTTCCGCACAAGCAACGCCGGCCTTATTTAGTGCAATTGATCCGGCAATAACCGAAGCGGCAGATTATGTAGTACAATACCGGCAGGATGACGCCAGTATTGCACAACCTTCGGCGGTAATACGCTGGAACGATGATGGAACGGTAACGGAGCTGAGGAAGTGAGTGGTGAGTAGTAAGTGGTAAGTGGGTAATAACCGATCAACTAAAAGACCAATCCGGTAGTACAATCATTTCATGAACAAAATACTCATCATACAAACGGCTTTTATTGGAGATGTGGTATTGTCTGCATGCCTTATAGAAAAGCTGCACGCTTTTTTCCCTGATGCACAAATTG
>CAMPJQ010000379.1 GCA_946886925.1 uncultured Terrimonas sp. | reverse complement strand
CATTTATTCCGAATGTGAAACTTGCTACGGCAGGCACTCCCAAATAATCTATACCCATAGAACCTGAACCTCCTGTTCCCCCTGCAGCACTTACTTCAGGATCCATTCCTTCGTAATTTGTCCACGTAAATAAATTGGTACCTACAGCCGTTGCTGAGAGTCCTTTGATAATTTTTTGACTCTTCA
Source organism: uncultured Terrimonas sp. (assembly GCA_946886925.1). The sequence goes on along the minus strand of CAMPJQ010000379.1, from coordinate 3,884 downwards.
ATATTCCGGAAAAATCATAGGTCAACGAAACAGAACGCAGCTTTAACCAGTTTACCGAGGTAATGAAGTTTTCGGAATTAGATGCATAGTTTGCCCAATAACGTTGAATCATTGCTTTGCCATCAACTGTAGTACCACCAATGGTATAAGTCTGGTTTGCATCGTAGGTTTGATTAAACTCAGCGCCTGTTTGGCTGTTCACTCCGGTTACGGTTACCGATTGCCGGTCATTCTCCAGGGTTCTTTTGCTCAAACCGTTTACGACCATCGCATATTCTGTACCATTAAACACATCTCCACCCTTACGAACATCGAGCAAAAATGATAAGTTGAACCGCTTATACCGGAAGTTGTTGCTAATTCCGCCAATGTAATCTGGTTCACGATTGCCTACAATCGGATTAGTGGTGTTCAATCTGTATAACCCGGTATTAGGATCAACCTGGTAACGTCCGCTTGCTATTTCTTTGTTGTCAGAATCCAGTTCACGATAATAAAGCTGGCCGGTCATTCCAAGGAAATAGCCGCCGTTGGGTACAGAAGCCGCTTTTATTGTTCCAAATTGGGCATCTGTTGGGTAGAAATAAGCTACACCCGGCAGGAAATCTCCCAGTCTGCCTTTGTTATAGGAGAAATTAAGCGTTACGTCCCACTCAAAGTCTTTTTTGGATATTGCCTTACCAGTAAGCATTATTTCCATACCCTTGTTAATAACGGAACCGGTATTAAGGGAACTGAAAATAAAGCCACCGGATTGAGCTAAACGAGGCTGTGCTATTTGATTCTTTGTCTGGCTATGATAATAAGTATAATCCAAACCGATACGGCCCTTCAGGAATCTAAATTCTCCGCCAACCTCCCATGAATGTTGAATTTCAGGTTTTAAGATAGGGTTACCGGCAGCCCACTGATTACCCACCAGCACATAAGAGCCTATATTATATGGTGCCCATACATATGTATTGGTAGCGTAAGGATTTGCATCCTTACCAACTTGCGCCCAGCTAGCCCTAAGCTTACCAAAAGAAAGAATAGTGTTCCTGGGTAACAACTCCGTAAAAACCAGGGAGCCGCTAACGGAAGGATAAAAATAAGATTGGTTCTCTACCGGTAATGTGGACGACCAGTCATTGCGCCCGGTTGCAGTAAGGTAAGCGATGCTTTTATAGGACACGCCGACTTCCCCAAAAGCACCAACAAGACGTTTCTGCCCGGTGCCATCAGTAAAAAATTTATTTTCCGTATTGATATTATTAAAACTAATGGTACCAGCTGTAACAAAGTTGTATCCCCAATGATTCTGGCTGCGTGTTTTCGTATTTTCTGAAGTAGTACCCAACATCACATGCGCATCAAAATCACCAAATGATTTATGAAAATTACTCATTACCGTTGTTGTAATGAATGTGTAATCATATATCGGCTTACTCAAGCGGCCGTTTTGATACAACGGAGCCAGGGCTGAACCCGGAGCGATATAGGTATAATCACTCGTTGTGTACTGGTCATAACCCAAACGTGTTAAAATATCCCACCAGTCTGCAATTTTGTAATTAGCGCTTACACCCCCGGTAATGCGTTTGGTTTCTGATGTCAGTTTATTTTGATTAATTATCCAGTAAGGATTGTCTATATCATTTTCCAGATTTGGAATCACTCCGGCATAAGGACGATATTGTGTTCCATCCTCATTGATGTATTTGCTAATGTCTAATGTTTGAGGCCAGCCGTATAATGTCTGCATACTTCCAACCCCGCTTCCATATAGCCCAGCGGTAGTCAGCGTTCTGTCAGTGTTGGCAACTGAATACGCAACATTTGCATTCAGTGTCAGGCGGCCGTATTTCTGTTCGCCGTTAAAACGAAAAGTAGTTTTATCAAATTTGGTATTGGGAACGATACCCGTTTGATTGAAATTAGAGCCGGATAAATAAAAAGAACCGTTTTTTGTACCGCCGGATACACTGGCATTATTATCGTAAATAAGACCATTCTGAAAGAAATTACCAATATTATCGTATACCTGGTCAGAGGATGTAAGTTTTTCGCCCCATGAATTATAAACACCTTCTTTTGTTAAAACACCATTAACAGAATAAGTGCCAGGGCCAAATGAAGTCTGGGCCTCGGGAAGTTTGTTTGCCCAGGAACTACTTATTTTACAGGTAACGTCCACTTTTACAGTTCCTTCTTTTCCTTTCTTTGTAGTGATAAGTACAACGCCATCAGCCGCACGGGAGCCATACAATGCCGCTGCTGCTGCGCCTTTCAGGACCGAAAGGTTTTCAATGTCTTCCGGGTTAATATCCATGATGCGGTTTGAAAAAGTTGTATTACTGCGACTCATACCATCGGTACCCGTATTACCAGTAACAGTAGTGGAGTTATCATAGATGATACCATCAACAACGAATAATGGCTGGTTTTGCCTGCCTTCTGATGTAGAGTTACCACCACGAATAGTAATAGATGCCCCGGCACCTGCAGAACCGCTGAATTGAGTAATATTTACACCGGGAACTTTACCTGCCAAAGAATTAACGATATTGGTGTTTTTATTTTTCATCAATTCGTCGGCATTCAAGTCAGAAACAGAATAACCTAAAGCTTTTCTTTCCTTTCTAATACCAAGGGCGGTTACTACCACATCCTGCAGGGTGTTGTCGGCTCTTTTGAGGGTAAGGGCCACTGTATTGCTTGAACCAACCGTCAGCGTAGTTGTTTCAAATCCAACGGAAGAAAACTCCAGGACATCGCCCTGCGAAACTGTGATGGTAAATACACCTTGGCTGTTTGTATAAGTTCCGGTATTGCTCCCCTGGATGGTTACCGATACGCCTGCCAAAACATTGTTGTTGTCATCTCTTATGGTTCCGGTAATTACTTTTTGCTGGGCATATGTTGTTGGTGCAAGGGAAAACAACATCAACAACAGGATGCCAAATTGAAAACACTTTCTCATAGCATTGTTTTTAACAAATTAGTTTGATTAAATTAAAGCAACACCACTAAAAATATGAACCGTTTTGAATCTCATATTCTCATAGTATTACATCCAAAGCGTAAATATATAATTTATTGGTACAATACATTGTTTCATTTCATCTTATGCAATCTATCTTGGTAAAAAATTTGTAATGCGCAATAACAATTTGATAATTTGATAATGATCAGGACTAAGTTATTGTACAACTCGAACACAGAGAAGCACTGTATGCATAGTGCCATGACAACCGTGAAATCAAAAATTATACAGACACAATTTATTGAACGCTGTTTGCGCTGTGATTAAAAATTACTACAATAAAACTTGTTGCGAGGAATAAAAAACTGCTTAGACACCGCTATTTTTACCTTTCTGAGATTCTTCAGTCGCGGCAAACGATAAAACGAATTATACATACTATGGCCGCTCCTTCTGAATGACAAGATGCTGAGGGATGTTAGGGTCTTACTATAAACCACATTCATCTATATTAAATCCTTAAACTTTTAACAATTGTTGTTATGCGTAACAATCGCTCAGAATGACAAGATGCTGTGCACTGTGAGTGCCTCATTAAAAAGCGAATGTGTGAGGAGTGTCACGGCATCAGGTAACAAATGCCTTTCACCACTTTGCACTAATGACGATCGGAGTACCCCCGGTCCCGATAAAAATCGGGACACTTTTTTGTTTCTTTTTTGTGCAAGCAAAAAAGAAAAAAGAAAAAGAATTAGAATTTCTGAATAATTTGGCAACTAAACAGAGTAGGCTACACCCCGCTGTTACTACCTCTCTGAGATTCTTCAGTCGCGGCAAAGGATAAAACCAATTATAAATGCATTGGCCGCTCCTTCAGAATGACAAGAAGCTTTAGTCTGTTAATAGCTCACTATAAATC
>CAMPJQ010000378.1 GCA_946886925.1 uncultured Terrimonas sp. | reverse complement strand
TTAATGCTTGTTGTTTTTTGGGGTGAAACAAAGACGCCTGTTGGAGAGCATCCGGGCAAATGGATGACGGTGCCCCTCATTATTTTGGCCATAGCTTCGGTTGCAGCGGGGTTTATAGAATGGCCCCACAATCTGGTGCATCTCACATTGTTTTCGGAGCACGTACAGAAAGTATTACCTGCTGTTGTCTTAAAACAAAACCTTCCTTCCGAATTTATTTTCCAGGGTATAGCAGCACTGGTAACATTTGCAGGACTTTACACCGGCTACGTTTTATATTATGGCAATAAAACAATACTGGAAGGCTGGCGGCAATCGGCGGGCATGCTGGCAATCAGAAAATTTTTACTGGGAGGATGGGGCTTTGATGATTTGTATCATGCATGGTTTGTACAGCATTTTCTTTTTATTACACGCATCAATAAACAGGATGTATTTGACCGGCTCTATAATGGCATTGCGCAGGTTAATATTTATATAAATCGCCTGTTATCGCTTACCCAGAATGGTTCATTGCGCTGGTATATTGCAGGTGTACTGCTCGGTATTTTATTCATTATAAGCATGCAATTGTTATGATACTGGTATTGCTGATAGTGATATTGCTCATTGGTGGCACATTGTGCTGGCTGCTGTCGAAGTGGAACAAATTGCTTCCCAGATGGATTGCTTTATGTGCTACAGTTGCCTGTCTTACGCTTACAATATGGCTTGGCTCGCAATTTAAAGATGGAGGCACCGGTGGCGAATGGTTCATCAATTACCGGCTTAACTGGATACCTTCTTTCGGCATCAGTTTTCATTTGGCCTTAGATGGATTAAGCCTGGTGCTGCTGCTGTTAACTTTTTTTCTGGGTATTTTGTCGGTGCTTTGCTCGTGGAATGAGATCAAAGAAAAACACGGTTTCTATTTTTTTAACCTGCTATGGACCCTCGCAGGCATTTGTGGTGTTTTTGTAGCGATGGATCTTTTTCTCTTTTATTTCTTTTGGGAGGTAATGCTGGTGCCCATGTATTTTTTGATCTCAGTATGGGGCGATACCAACCGGCGTTATGCATCCTATAAATTTTTCCTCTTCACCCAGGCGGGAGGTTTGCTGATGCTGCTGTCTATACTGGCATTGTATTTTATTCACGCCCAACAAACCGGTATATATTCTTTTGATTATTTTGATCTTCTCCATACTTCACCCGAAGCTTCCGCTGCAAAATGGATCATGATGGGGTTCCTGATTGCCTTTATGGTTAAACTGCCGGTTGTGCCCTTTCATAGCTGGCTGCCCGATGCACATAGTGAAGCCCCAACAGCAGGAAGTTTAATCCTCGCAGGATTATTATTAAAAACGGGGGCTTATGGTATTATCCGTTTTGTACTTACATTATTTCCCCAGCAGGCACAGGCATTTGCCTGGTGGGCCATGCTGCTGGGTGCTATTGGAATTTTATATGGCGCTTTTCTTGCCTTTGCGCAAACAGATCTGAAACGATTGATCGCCTACACATCGGTTAGCCATATGGGATTTGTACTGCTGGGCATTTTTGCTTTTAACGAAATAGCCATGCAGGGTGTGATTATGCAAATACTTACGCACGGCATAAGCACCGGCGCTTTGTTTATAATGGCCGGCATGCTCAAAGAAAGATTGCACACCAGGGATATTAACCAGATGGGCGGGTTATGGACGGCTTTGCCTTTGATGGGTGGTGCAGCAATGGTGTTTACCATGGCCTCCCTGGGGCTGCCAATGCTGGGCAATTTTATCGCGGAGTTCCTCATCCTTATTGGGGCGTTTTCTGTAAATGTTGCACTAACGGTATTGGCCACGCTCGGATTGATTTTTTCTGCATGCTATGCTTTGCGGATGATGCAAAAGGTATTTTTGGGCCCTGCTACAACAACAGTGCCCCTAAAAGATTTGAATGTAAGGGAATGGGTAATGATGTCGGCATTGACCATCGGTATTATTGTATTAGGTCTGTTTCCGCAGCCTGTTATAGATATGGTGAACGGAGTAGTGAGGGGGTTGGTTGATTAGTTGATTGGGAGGGTGGTTGAGCGGTTGGTGGTTATTATGCTCTGTGGCTGATAGCCGATCGCCGAAACCAATATTATTCATTGTTTATTGCTGAAGTATGAATGAACTTCAATTTGAGGCGCTTCTTCCTTTTATAGTACTGGCGGCAGCTTCTATGGCAGTAATATTGCTGATCGCATTTCGCATGAGCCACACTGTTATACAGGTGGCGGCATTTCTTATGGCATGCCTGGTGATCTTTGCCATGTGGTATGTAAAGGATACGTTGCCGCAAACTGTGCCGCCCTTATTTGTGGTAGACGGTTTTGGAGCATTGTTTACGGGTATGATCATTTTTTCCATGATGGCAGTGGGCTTGTTCTCCTATATTTATTTTGAGGAGCGGGAAGAGAACCCGAAAGAGTACTATATACTGTTGTTCCTGGCCACCCTGGGCGCCGCAGTGCTCACCATCAGCACCCATTTTATTTCGCTGTTCATCGGGCTTGAAGTGCTGAGTGTGAGTCTATACGCGCTGATTGCTTACCTCCGCAACCGCAATAACGCTGTGGAATCCGGCATGAAATACCTGGTGCTGGCGGCTGTATCTTCCGCATTTCTTTTATTTGGTATGGCCCTTATATATATGGAAACCGGAAGTATGGAATTTGAGCGCATCTCGCAAAGCATAAAGGAATCTTCGTCATCGGTGCTGTTCGCCATGGGCTTCGGGATTATGGTGGTAGCTATTGGCTTTAAGCTGGCACTGGTACCCTTCCATTTATGGGCGGCCGATGTGTACCAGGGCGCCCCATCGCCGGTAACAGCCTTCATTGCTACGGTATCAAAAATTGGCGTGTTTGCCGTATTGCTGCGCTTTGCGCTATCGGTTAACCTGCAGCAGTACCCGCTTATGATCAGCATCTTTTCTGTTATTGCCATGGCATCCATGATAGTGGGTAACCTGCTGGCATTGCGGCAGCAAAATATAAAACGCCTGATGGGTTATTCATCCATTGCGCATTTTGGTTACCTGCTGGTGGCATTCCTGCCGGGCAATGCGTCCGGAGTGGAAGCTGCTTCTTTTTACCTGCTTGCTTATTCCATTACGTTATTGGCCGTGTTTGGCGTTGTTTCTGTGTTATCTACCCGCATGAAAGATGCCGAGGACCTGGCTATTTACAATGGGCTCTTTCATAAACAACCCATATTAACGGCTGTATTAACTGTTTGCTTTTTTTCACTTGCGGGCATTCCGCTTACAGCCGGATTTATTGCCAAATTTTTTATACTGGCATCGGGTGTTCAGCAAAATTTATGGCTTCCTGTTCTGGTGCTGGTCATTACCAGTGTTATTGGTTTATATTATTATCTGCGCGTTATCAGTACTTTGTTTACCACCTCTTCGTCAACCGGCACTATAGCAAAAACCCTGCACCCCTTCTTCTATATTTCTACCTATATTGCCTTAATTGTAATGATGCTTCTCTTATGCTGGCTCGGTATTTTTCCGGGCAGGGCAGTGGAGGGCATCCGGGAGTTTTTGCTTATCCGGTAATAAATTCACCCACTTACCACTTAATTATTCTCCCCCATACCGTTTACCTCTTCTTTCACCAGTTCATATTCATAGCCTTTTTGCAAAAGGTAATCCTGCAATTTTCTTTTTTTTATAAAAATGTTTTTTTCTCCCTTTAATTGCTCCCATTTTTTAGCGCACAAATGTTGTAATGTTTTACGGTAATCGGCTGCATCAATTTGCGCCAAGGCTTTTTTTATACAGTAGCTGCTTACCTGCTTTTCTTTCAGCGCCTGCTCTATTTTCTTTTTGCCCAATTGTTTTATTCTGAACTTACCTCCTGCAAATTGTATGGCAAAACGTTCCTCGTTCAGGTATCCTTCTTCTATTAATTGCGAAAGCAACAGCTCTGCTTCATTTTTGTACAGGCCCAAATCGTATAATTTACCCATAACCTCCTTATGACTCCGCTCCTGGTAAGCGCAGTAGTGCTTTATTTTTGTGAGCGCCTGTTCTTTGGAAACCTTGCCGCGTGGTATCATATCAATAA
>CAMPJQ010000377.1 GCA_946886925.1 uncultured Terrimonas sp. | reverse complement strand
GAATTTTACCATACAACCGTACTAATGTAAAATAATTAAAGGCCCTCAGAAATCTTCCCTGCCCAACCACATTCGCTATCACGTCGTCGGGGTTTCCAGCCAGGCTACCGTCCTTAACTGCGCTTAAAACCGCATTTATATTGCTGATTGCTTTATAGTGCCAGGTCCATACTTCATTAAAAGAACCCACACTAAAATCAAGGCTTGCGTCCTCAAATTGTCCATCGGGATAGGCTACTCCGTTTTGGTAACCATTCCAGGTTGAAAATAACGCGTTCATTGACCCCGCATATGCAGCTTCGCACTGTCCTGCAGTGCTGTAAAAATTTTCAGGCGTTGATATTCCTTCGGGCGCTTCATCCAGTTTTTGACAGGATGTTACCGTTATACATAAAAGCAATAAGAGCATGCCCCCGTTTGAACTCATTTTATAATTTTTCATCTGCTATTATTTTTTGATTTATTCACCTGGTCAGGTATTTCAGACAATTTTATTTTCAGTAGCTATTGAAAACCTGGTACCGGTTACTGAATCATGATGATGAATTAAAAAGTTAGGTTTATACCAAACAAGAATGTTTTTGATGTTGGGTAATTACTTAAATCAATACCTAAACCACCGGCGCCGGCCGCGTTGAACGAGCTCACTTCCGGATCATAGCCTGTATACTTCGTAATGGTAAACAGGTTAACTGCCGTAGCGTAAACAGATAAATTTGAAATATGTATTTTACTCAATACCGACAAAGGGATGTTATAAGTAAGGGTAATATTTTTCATGCGTATATACGATCCGTCTTCTACCCACCGGCTGGAACGCTGATCAACGCCTATGCCCGCAGTTTGATTGGAACCCAGGTCAAGCAGGTTTCTGTCTCTGGAACTAAGGAAAACGGGCACATCCGTGTTTTGGTTATCAAGGGTCCACCTGTTATTTAAATTAACGCTGGTGCCGTTAGATGGATTTTCGGTTTTTATTCTTACTGCGTTAAAAATATCGTTACCATAACTTCCCTGAATAAGAAATGTAAGATCAAAATCTTTGTAACTTAAACTGTTGTTCCATCCGTAAATAAATTTGGGGGAAGCGTTTCCAATTATTTCCTGTCCATCAGCAGCTCTCGTTATTTCTCCGTCACCATCAACATCTTTCCATTTGGCCTCACCCGGCGCCTGCCCCATTTTTTTCGCATCTTCCCTTTCGGCCTCACTCCACGTACCCAGGTTCACATAGCCGCGCATCTGGTCTACCGGCTGCCCTACCTGTAAATATTTCACTGAAAAGCCACTCGCGTAAATCTGGTAACCGCCGCCGGTATTTGTTCTGATGGCAAGAGGCCGGTCATCCAGCAAAGCCAGTACTTTACTCTTGTTGAAAGAAACATTTACGCCCGTATTCCATTTGAAATCAGTGCCGGCAAGGGGTATGCCACCCACTGAAATTTCAATTCCTTTATTTTGTATGGATCCAACATTGGCAAGTTTCGTTGTAAAGCCGGTATAGGCTTCTACCTGTTTATTCAACAACAAATCGGTCGTCACTTTTTCATACACATCAATGGTAGCGGTAAGGCGTTCATGAAAAAAGCCGAGGTCTATCCCAATGTTTTTCTGTTCAGTGGTTTCCCATTTCAGGTCGGGGTTTCCTGGCCTTCCCAGTGCAAATCCAATATTGGCAACGCTGTTGCCGTCATAAGGATAATTGAATCCCGAGGCAACAGTTGCCAGGGTTTGATAAGGCTGAATAGCCTGGTTACCTGTTTTACCCCAGCTACCTCTTAACTTCAGGTTTGAAATGAATTCTATTGGTTGCAAAAATTTTTCTTCGGAAACCCTCCAGGCTACGGCGGCCGAAGGAAAATACCCCCACTTGTTATTTACACCAAACACCGAAGAACCATCTGCCCTGTAACTTACGGTTAACATGTATTTACCGTCCAAAATATAGTTGGCGCGTCCCAGGAAAGAGTTTAGTGTTTGCTTGGAAAGGAAGTTGGTTTTTTCGTTGATCTGCCCGGCGCCGCCTAAATCATTGATTCCTGTTTCGTCGCTAAAAAACCCCTGCGCATTAATATAGGAACCTTTTCCCTGTATCAATTGCTGTTCGGCCACGCCGGTTAAGATTAAATTGTGTTTTTGATTAAATGTTTTATTGTACGTAAGAATATTAGAATTCTGGTAATATTCATACCGGCTTTCCGATAAATCTCCTACTCCGTTAACGCCCCGCCCCGGCTGTGTTTTTGTGCTGTAGTAGTGTTTATCATCATTGCTGTTAATGCTTGCAGCGCCGGCAATCCGTAAACTAAGTCCCTGTAACAATTGAAATTCGAGAAATGTGCTTATTTCGTTGGTGATATTATTTTTTTCGGACCTGGTTTCCCTGGCAGTTGCAACCGGATTCCATACATCATTGTCGGCATATATTTTGGAGTCATCGGGTCCTCCTTTTAAAGCTTTGTAATTATAATTTCCATCGGCATCATACACCGGTGTTGCAGGATCGAACCTGGCTACGGTGTTGATCACCTGTCCTAAAATATCTCCGTAACGGGTACCTTCGCCCACCGGTGGTACATTGCCTTTATCTTTGATCACATTCAGGTTAACACCGGCGGTTAACCACTTGTTCAGTTTCAGGTCCAGATTACTCCTTAAATTATAGCGTACATATTTTGTATTGATCACAATCCCCTGCTGATTCACATATCCGCCTGAAACAAAATAACGAACGTTTTCGGATCCCCCGCTTATAGAAAGCTGGTGATTTTGTAAGCCCCCTCTGCGGTATACTTCATCCTGCCAGTCGGTGCCTCCGGTAGCATCTAATGAAGCAATTTGTTCTTTTGTAAAAGGTATTACAGGTTCTATCGGGGAATTTACAGTACCATTGGCAGTAGCTGCCCAGTCGTTTGATTTACGCGCATAATCCCCCGCATTCAATAAGTTCAGCTTGTTACTCAGTTGCTGGGAACCGGCGCTAAAGCCGTAATTAAAAACGGGTTTGCCTGTAACTCCCCTTTTGGTTGTAATTAATATTACACCATTAGCGCCACGTGCTCCGTAAATAGCGGTAGCCGACGCATCTTTTAGTACTTCTAATGATTGAATATCATTGGGGTTGATGGTGCTAATGTTCACACCCTGTATACCATCAACTACCACCAGCGCATTATTGCCGCCGGTAATAGAATTGCCTCCGCGTACACGTATAATGGCATTTCCTCCGGGGGCGCCATCTGTATTTTGCACCATTACTCCCGCTGCACGTCCCTGCAAGGCCTGGTCAACTCTTTGCGTAGGCAAGCTGGTTAAATCCTCGCCTTTCACAGAACTTACAGAACCTGTGAGGTCACTCTTTTTTTGCGATCCATATCCCACCACTACCACATCCGTCATTTCCGCTTCCACTGCCTGCAATACAATTGGTTTTAAAGCCCCGGCTTTTGAAACCGGTAGTTCTATTGTTGTATATCCAATAAACGAAATAACAAGTGTGCCACCTGTATCCGGAACATCTAATGTGAAATTACCACTGGCATCAGCGGTAGTGCCATTTTCGGATCCTTTCACTTTTACGGAGGCGCCTGGCAAAGGATTCCCGTTTGCGTCAACAATTTTACCGCTCACTTCAACCGGTGGAGGAGGAACCGGAGCAACGGGAACGGCTTCCTGTTCCGCTTCGGCCTCCTTTACCTTTACCACTATTTGTTTTTCATCAATAACATACGCAACGGGCTGATTTTTAAAACATATATCCAGCACGGTTTGTAAACTGGCATTGTTTACCTGTAGGGTTACTTTTTTGCAGGATTTCAGCAGCCTTTCGTTGTAAAAGAAATGGTATCCACTTTCCTTTTGAATAGCTTTAAACGCTTTTTCAATCAGCACTTCTTTTAACGAGAACGTAAAAGTTTGTGCAAAGCCTGTGGCATTTGCCTGTAAACAGGCGGCGAGAAATAAAACTACGGTTAACTTCATAACCATCAGCGTTTTTTTTTCCTGCCATAGCCGTGGCGAAGGCAGGGGAGTTGTTTCGGTATTCGATCCGCCTTCCTTAAAACTTCGGCGGACGATGGCTTTCAAA
>CAMPJQ010000376.1 GCA_946886925.1 uncultured Terrimonas sp. | reverse complement strand
CTTCCTCCACCACGCTCAGGTTTTGCATTTTAGCCATAAAGCGGTATACCGACTTTACCAGGTATTCCAACAGGTCGTAATTGCCCAACTCGTAATGCGCGATAAGATGCAATAACCTGGAATAGCATTGAAGGTCTGTGCGAAGGTCTACCTTCCAGTTGATAATGCGGTTAAGGTATTCAATGGCTTTTTCATTGTCGCCGCTGCCAAAGTACAGGCAGGCTATTTTATAGTAGAATACTAAAATTCGGTGCCGGTCCATTTTTAACCTGAATTCCCCGATCTTCTCTTCAATTTCGGGAATGATCTTTAAGCCTAAAGTAAAACTGCCTTCCAGGAAATGCTTATTGAGTTTTCCTGTATATAAATAGATAAACGATTGCACCCGGTTATTGTCGTTGCTGTTGGCATGTTTGGAATGATAAAACTGTTCGAATTTATCGAGCACCGTGTTGAACTTATCGTAGTTCTGCAATACAAAATGTGCATTCAGCAAATTGTGCAGTCCCTTAATGTACAAGGGTGTATCTACCTTTTGCATCAAAGGTTCCTGTTCAAAAGCATCCACCCATTTTTGGCAATAGCGGTAATACATGAGCAGGTCCTGAAAAATAAATCCAAACCAGCAGTAACTCTCATAGAGATAGTGTTTTTCGTAAAATCCATTATAAAGAGTGGCGGCTGCCGGAAGGTTGGATTCAAAAAAAGCTTTTATCGCCATCCTGTCTTTGCCATCGCGGGCATGCCCAAGATTAATATACCAACTGTATAATTGAAGAGAAAGATTGGATAGTTTGTTCATCATGGTGAGTTTGTCACCAGCTTCTTCTACTTCTTTTGCCAATGTTTCTGCCCGGTTCTCCATGCTGCGGGTAATATACAATGCCTCAATTTTCTTTTCAAAAATCAATGCCTGCAGCCGGTAGGTAAGCTGGTGTTGCTCTTTTGCATATTCCTTTACGCGGTCTAAAGTTTTCAAACTTTGGAGATAAAGTCCTTTGTCATAAAGAATCCTGGAATAGTCCATTAATTCATGCAACTGGAGCTGGATGTTATTGTCGTCTTTTAATATCCTGAGGCTGGCCAGTATTTGCCGGTAAAGGTGCGATTTAAGGTTGGAGAGCTGCTGCTTCTTAATATCTGTATTGCGTTTTAACAGCGACTCCTCGTCGTAATCCTCCAGCTTATCGAGTGCATCGAACAACTGAACGGTTTTCATATCGGAACTGGTGGCATTCCGTTGCACAAAAAGCTTAAAATTCCGCTTTTCGGCCTTTTCAAGGGATTTAATCAACTGAAACAGTTCGTCTGTAGATCGTTTGGGCATCGTAATCAAATTTCTTTAAAACCCTTAAGCATAAAGGGTTTTAACAAAAAAACACCTGCTTGCACAGCGTAATATAATGTTTAATTTGGTTTTATTCCTTTGTTATCAACCAGTACATTCGTGACCGGATAGCAAATATCCGATTTTTAATAAAACAGTTATATGAAGTAATTGCCTTTTACGGTGGGCTGATTTGATCATTTAAAATCCATCTATGTCTCAAAACAAGATTTATATTTTTGACACAACGCTGCGCGATGGCGAGCAGGTTCCCGGATGCAAACTGAATGCTGATGAAAAGATAGAACTGGCGCTTGCTCTTGAAAATCTTGGAGTAGATATTATTGAAGCCGGCTTCCCTGTTTCCAGTCCCGGCGACTTTGAATCGGTGCATAATATTTCCGCTGTTATTAAAAATGCAACCGTTTGCGGGTTAACACGTGCCATAAAAAAAGATATTGAGGTAGCAGCAGAGGCATTGCAGGGCGCTAAGCGGCCCCGCATTCATACAGGAATCGGAGTTTCGGATCTGCACATAACCACCAAGTTTAATTCCAATAAGGAAGATATCCTGGCACGGGCCGTGGAAGCTGTAAAATTTGCGCGAAATTTTGTTGATGATGTAGAGTTTTACGGAGAAGATGCAGGTAGGGCAGAATTGAGTTTCCTGGCGAGGGTAGTGGAAGCGGTTATTAATGCAGGTGCAACGGTGGTCAATATTCCCGACACTACTGGCTATTGTCTTCCACACCAGTATGGTGAAAAGATTGCCTACCTTATGAATAATGTGCCCAATATTGATAAAGCCATTCTTTCCTGTCACTGTCATAATGATCTTGGGCTGGCAACGGCCAATTCCATTGCCGGGGTGATAAGCGGTGCAAGGCAAATTGAGTGTACCATTAATGGACTGGGTGAAAGGGCGGGGAACACTTCTCTTGAAGAAGTAGTGATGATCATTAAACAGCATGAGTCATTGGGTTTATATACAGATATTAAAGCCGAACAGCTTAACCCTGTGAGCCGCCTGGTGGCTGATACCATGCGGATGCCGGTGCAGCCCAACAAGGCTATTGTGGGCAGCAATGCTTTTGCACACTCTTCAGGCATACACCAGGATGGTTTTTTGAAGAATGCAGAAAATTACGAGATCATCCGGCCGGAAGAAGTGGGAGCAGACAGTTCAAAGATCGTTTTAACAGCCAGAAGCGGACGGTCGGCTCTGGCGCATCGTTTTCAAAAGCTGGGGTACAATTTTAACCGCAATGATATTGATGTATTGTACCAGGCTTTTCTTAAGGTTGCCGATGTAAAAAAGGAAGTGGGTGACGAGGATCTGAAGGCATTAGCATCCAATAATCATCCGGAAGTAGCCATTGCATAATAAGCAGATGTTTTCTCATGTTGCGTTAAGCACTCTGGTTAGCGTGACGCTCAGGCGTCACGCTTCTTTAAAAAAGAAAGATGGGTAAGACTTTATTCGATAAAATCTGGGACAGGCATGTGGTAAAAACCATTGCTGGTGGCCCTTCGGTGTTGTATATTGATAAGCATTTTATCCATGAAGTAACCAGTCCGCAGGCTTTTAAAGGATTGCAGCAAAGAGGACTTAAAGTATTCCGGCCCAAACAGGTGGTAGCCACTGCAGATCATAATGTACCCACTCTAAATCAGCACCTTCCCATTAAAGAAGAATTATCGCGCATACAGGTAGAGCAGTTGAAAAAAAATTGTGCTGAATTTGGTATTGAATTGTATGGATTGGGGCATCCTTACCAGGGCATTGTGCATGTAATTGGCCCCGAACTGGGCATTACGCAGCCGGGGATGACCATCGTATGCGGGGATAGTCATACCTCAACGCACGGCGCTTTCGGCACCATTGCCTTTGGCATCGGTACCAGCGAAGTAGAAATGGTGCTGGCTACCCAATGCCTGATGCATACAAAGCCTAAGCTGATGCGCATTAACGTGGAAGGTGATCTTAATAAAGGAGTGGTTTCAAAAGATATCATTCTTTATATCATCGCTCAAATTTCTGCCAGCGGCGCCACGGGTTATGCCGTGGAATATGCCGGCTCTGCCATACGGAATTTGTCTATGGAAGCCCGTATGACCATTTGCAATATGAGCATTGAAATGGGGGCGCGTTGTGGTATGATTGCACCGGATGAAACTACGTTTGCTTATATAAAAGGCAGGGAATTTGCGCCACAGGAGAATGCATGGGAGAAAGCGGTAAATGACTGGAGAACTTTATACAGTGATGCCGATGCGGTATTTGATAAAGAGCTGCACATAAAAGCTGAAGATATTGAACCGATGATCACTTATGGTACCAACCCCGGTATGGGTATAGGCATAACAGGTCATGTACCGGCTTTAGGGGAAATTGATGAAAGAGAAAAACCCTCTTTTGAAAAATCGCTCCTGTATATGGGATTAACTCCCGGTGAAAACATTAAAGGTAAAAAGGTAGATTATGTATTTATAGGAAGCTGCACCAATAGCCGGATTGAGGATCTGAGAATGGTTGCTGCATTTGTAAAAGGAAAGAAGAAAGCCGGCAATGTGGAGGTATGGGTGGTGCCGGGAAGCAAGCAGGTAGAAAAACAGGCCATTGAAGAAGGAATCAATAAAGTGTTTGAAGACGCGGGATTTGTATTAAGGCAGCCAGGATGTTCGGCATGCCTGGGTATGAATGAAGATAAAATTCCCGCCGGAAAATACTGTATCTCAACTTCCAACAGGAATTTTGAAGGAAGGCA
>CAMPJQ010000375.1 GCA_946886925.1 uncultured Terrimonas sp. | reverse complement strand
CACTTGGCCGTATATCAATAGGAGGGTCAAGCAATCCCGTAGGACGTACAACCTGTTCCACTACCACCCCGCCTGTTTTTTCCAGTTCATAATCCCCGGGCGTTGCAGATACATATACGGTTTGGTTCAGCATGGCATCAAACTCATGAAAGTTCAACGGGCGGTTATCCATTGCCGAAGGCAGGCGAAAGCCATAATCAACCAGCACCAGCTTGCGGCTCCTGTCGCCGCCATACATGCCGCTGATCTGGGGTATGGTTTGATGGCTTTCATCAATCACACATAAAAAGTCTTTCGGGAAATAATCTATCAAGCAGAAAGGTCTTGTGCCTGGTTCACGGCGGTCGAAGAACCTGGAATAATTTTCCACACCATTACAATAACCCAGTTCACGGATCATTTCTACATCGTAATTTACCCTTTCAGTTATGCGCTGCGCTTCTATGTATTTACCATTGCTTTTAAAATATTCTGCCTGCCTTGCCATTTCATCCTGTATTTCATACAATACCTGTTGCAACTGGTCCTTTGGCGCCAGGTAAAGGTTGGCGGGGAAGATAGCCGCGTTTTCTACAGGGCCGATGCGTTTGCCACTACTGATCTCCAGCGTTTCGATGGTTTCTATTTCATCACCAAAAAAACTAATGCGGTAGCCATAATCCATATAAGGCAGGTTAATATCAACGGTATCTCCTTTTACCCTGAAGTTGCCA
This sequence comes from uncultured Terrimonas sp., assembly GCA_946886925.1. The sequence goes on along the minus strand of CAMPJQ010000375.1, from coordinate 3,394 downwards.
CGGTTAAAATCGCCCTGGCTGCGGCTATACAGCGAATTAACCAATGCATGCAAAAATCCCTGCCGGCTGATCACCTGCCCCTTATGAATACGGATAATTCCATTGGCAAACTCAGTAGGATTACCAATACCATATATACAACTTACCGATGCCACTACAATAATATCCCTCCTGCCGCTTAACAACTGGGCAGTAGCCTGCAGGCGGAGTTTATCTAATTCTTCATTTATGGAAAGGTCTTTTTCAATATATGTATCGCTAACAGGCATGTACGCTTCGGGTTGATAATAATCGTAATACGAAACAAAGTACCCTACCGCATTTTCAGGAAAGAACTGTTTAAATTCACCATATAATTGAGCAACCAAAGTTTTGTTGTGCGTAAGCACAAGGGTGGGGCGTTGCACATTCTGTATTACATTGGCCATGGTAAACGTTTTACCCGATCCCGTAACCCCCAGCAACACCTGGTGTTGTTCGCCTTCTGTTATTCCTTCAGTGAGCTGACGAATAGCTTCCGGCTGGTCGCCGGCAGGTGTATATAATGAATGTAGTTTGAAAGACATAATATTTTATTCAGCAGAAAGGCTGATGATTTTCGCGGGTCTGTCTGTGTTCAGGGAAAAATTAGTAAACCCATTTTCAAATATTTCATTTAAATATTTCAGTGAGTAGGTCATTATCTTATCAACACCTTCCTGCGGGTCAATATTTTCCAAAGCATCTGCTCCATTCGCTTCTTTATAATCTCTCATGCCCATCTGGAAAGAAGCTATTTCGGCTGTTTTGTTAAAATACGCACTGTTGGAGATCATTTGCTGCTCTTCCAAAAATGGTTCACTGTAGTTTAATTCATCCTCATCAGCATCCAGCGTGACTATATCTTTAACTCCAAATTTTTTAAACTGTGCCATAAGAAAACCCTCCAGGTCCACAGCATCATTCAATAAAGGAGATTCGTCATTCACTTCATCATCATCTTCTTCTTCATCATCATTACCTAAAGCCGCATTGTCAATAACATCAATACCAAGTGACACCAATTGAAGAAGCAGCCTGTATTGTTTGTTGGTCAGTTCTATTTTTTGCATATTTATTGTTTATACCCAGATCAAATATTTATACAAAGATAGGTTGATACTCATTTTCTGCCTCATACGATATCGTTTATCTGAATTTCACCCAAACATACTCATCTATGATTTCGTTATTTTTTATCACCGATTTTTTCTGTACACTTTCTAAGTGAAAACCATTTTTTTCCAATACTTTCATAGAAGCTTTATTGTATTCAAATACTTTAGCATAAATACGGCTGAGTACTGGGAAAGCTTCAAATATATGATCCATGATTTGTTTTACAGCCTCGGTTGCAACACCTCTTCCCCAATAAGGTTCTCCTATCCAATAGCCCAGTTCTGCACTAATGCGTGAAATGTCATCCTGCAATTCAAGACCAATACATCCTGCAAGATGCCCGTCAACATCTATGGCCAAAACATGTAGTGGATCCTGGCCTCTGCAGTACTTTATAAATGCGCTGGCATGCCGGATAGTATAAGGATGAGGCAGCCGGTCGCGTACATTATTCCATATGCTGATATTATTGGCCAATTCAGCCAATAGGAAACGGTCGTTTTTTTGCCAGGGTCGTAAGGTCACCTGCATGAGTTTTTCCTTTATATCTTTCTTTTTATATAACTGCTGTAATCGGGTATTACAGCCTCATACGATTCATGCATGAGCGGGGATGTCATTAAAAAGTCGGAGCTGGTTCTGTTGCTTGCCGCCGGAATATTCCAAACTACGGCAAGACGAAGCAATGCTTTTACGTCAGGGTCATGAGGTTGCGCTTCCATCGGGTCCCAAAAAAAGATAAGCACGTCAATTTCACCTTTGGCGATCATTGCTCCAATTTGCTGGTCGCCGCCTAACGGGCCGCTCAGCACCTGTTTTACCGGCCTGTCCAAACTTTCTTCCAGCAGCTTACCTGTGGTTCCTGTGGCGATCAGTTCATGGCGCGCCAATACTGTCTTGTTAAAATCGGCCCATTCAATAAGGTCTTTCTTTTTATGATCATGTGCCACTAACGCTATGCGTTTACGTGCACCTAAAATGCGGGAGGTCGTCATGGAGTTTATTTAGTATGGAAAAGTAAAACCCTAAAAGCAATAAAAAAAGGCTTTGGGTTATTTATTGAGCATCCGCACAATAATAAGTCATATTTTTTAATGCATGATTGTAGAGTTGGCGTAAAAAAGCCGTCGAAAAATTAATCTCAACGGCCTGCCTTAATAACCGTCCATTATTAAAAAGGTAAATATTGTATTTATGCCAATTGTACTTCTTTGATCTTTTCCCTGATCCTGGCTTCAATTTCGTTTGCCAGTTCCGGGTTATCAGTCAGTAATTGTTTTACTGCATCTCTGCCCTGCCCCAACTTATCTGTATTATAACTATACCAGCTTCCACTTTTTTGAATGATGCTCATTTCAACACCCATATCAATAATTTCGCCCGCTTTAGAAATACCTTCGCCATACACAATATCAAATTCAGCCGCACGGAAAGGAGGTGCCACTTTGTTTTTTACCACTTTAACTTTTACGCGGTTACCTACGGCCTCATCTCCGTCTTTAATTTGCGCCATACGCCTGATATCTAACCGTACAGATGCGTAAAACTTTAAGGCATTACCACCTGTAGTTGTTTCGGGATTGCCAAACATAACACCGATCTTTTCCCTTAACTGATTAATGAAAATACATACAGTATTGGTTTTGCTGATGGTAGCTGTTAGCTTACGCAAAGCCTGCGACATTAATCTTGCCTGCATTCCCATTTTGCTATCCCCCATTTCTCCTTCCAGCTCACTTTTAGGCACGAGTGCGGCTACGGAATCTATTACTACCACATCTAAGGCGCCGGAAAGGATCAGCCGGTCTGCAATCTCCAATCCCTGCTCGCCATAATCGGGCTGGGAAATCAGCAGGTTGTCTATGTCTACACCCAGTTTTTGTGCATAAGCACTGTCAAAAGCATGTTCCGCATCTATAATAGCGCATACACCTCCCTTTTTTTGCGCCTGCGCAATAATATGTATGGCAATGGTAGTTTTACCAGAAGATTCAGGCCCATATATTTCAATAACCCGTCCTTTTGGCACACCACCAACACCCAGGGCAACATCCAATCCAATCGAACCCGTAGAAATTACTTCTATCTGCTGTACTCCCTTTTCATTCATCATCATCACACTCCCTTTACCATAGTCTTTTTCAATTTTATCCATGGTAAGTTTCAGCGCCTTTAATTTTTCATTGCTTGACATATTGTATGGGTTTTATATCCTCAAAATTAACTGTTGAACGTAAAGATATATATAAACTTATTA
>CAMPJQ010000374.1 GCA_946886925.1 uncultured Terrimonas sp. | reverse complement strand
CCTTTACATCTATGATATAATAAAAAACAGCCAGCAGCAGCATGCTTATGCCACCCACAAGTGTTGCAAAAGAGCTTGACCACAAATTTTTGTTGAAAGGAAAAACGATATTCCATGCGAGGGCGATTGCAACCAGCGCAGCACCTGCGGCGATCAAACGTACTGCTTTTGCACTAGGCGAAAGATTGCTGTTTTTCAGAAACCCTCCTGTTAATATACCCAGCAGGCCGGTAGCGATGGCGGGAATGGTAGAAAACAATCCTTCCGGGTCATGAATATTATTCACATACAATTTACCGGGAAGGAATAAGCGATCAAAGTAAGAGGCAAAATTACCTTCGATGGTCAGGTCGCCTGCGGGAAACCCGGGAGCAGATGCAAACCGTAAAATGATCCAGTATCCCAGTAACAAACCTCCGGCCCATATTATCCGGCTTCTTTGCGTTTTTGTGTACAGGTAAATGATATTGGCAAACATATAAGCTGAGCCAATTCGTCCCAGTACACTGCCAAACCTCATTTCTGATATGGGTTGAATGCGCAGTTCGTTATTATAAATGATACCTAACACAATAAGTATCAATCCCCGTTTTATTACGCGCCACAAAAGTTTTTGTTGAGGAATGCCTTTTTCCAACTGGCGGCCAACAGAATAGGGAGTAGCAACGCCGGCAATGAAGAGGAATAGCGGAAAAATCAGATCATACGCCCGGAAGCCATTCCAGTCGGGGTGCGAAAACTGATGGGATATACTATTCCAGAATGGATTATCTGTTGCTTTGGAAAGCGCATGAAATATACGCTCGCCACCCATGATCCAGAACATATCAAAGCCGCGAAGGGCATCTAATGAATAAAGGCGCTGAGAGCCTGTCAATTGAGACATAAAATATTTTGTAAAGGGCGGGTGATAAAAAAACGAATATATGCATTTGTTGATTTTGCCCTTTTGAAAAATACGGGAAAGGAAAAAAATGGGCAGGAAGAAAATTTTTAATCTGGAAAAAAAATGTTAATATTGTGTACTCAATTTTGTGTATAATGTACACATTGTAGGGGAAACTTCTATACTTAAAACTCTAATTTGCTTGTTATGGCGCCAAAACGTTTGCTGCAATGTATTGCACTCCCAATATTTTTGCTGTTCTTCTCTTTTTCCACCGCATTAGCTCAAAACAAAACCATCACTGGTAAAGTAACGGATAGTAAAGACGGTTCACCCATCATAGGTGTAACGATCCAGGTTAAGGGATCGCGTTCGGGAACCACAACCAACACAAGCGGCGACTTTTCATTTACCGTTCCTGCCTCCGCAAAAATCTTAGCTGTATCGGCAGTTGGTTATGAAGATCAGGATGTGCCGATTGACTCCGATAATCTTACTATTTTGCTCGTTGCGTCTACTTCCAGCTTAGATGAAGTGGTGGTAGTAGGTTATGGTACAGCCCGTAAAAAAGATCTTACCGGCGCTGTTGCTTCAGTACAGGAAAAAGATTTTAACAGAGGGGTGATCACAGCTCCCGACCAGCTTATACAAGGTAAGGCTGCAGGAGTGTTGGTAATTAATAATACTGGTCAACCGGGTGGTTCTACAACCATCAGGGTAAGGGGCACCTCTTCTATCAGATCGGGCAACCAACCATTGTTTGTTATTGACGGAGTGCCGCTTTCCGGCGGTTCATCCCGGCCCGGCACAAGCGGTGGCGGTGATTACGGAAGCGATGGAGGCAATCCTTTAAACTTCATCAATCCTAATGATATTGCCAGCATGGAAATATTAAAGGATGCTTCCGCTACTGCAATTTATGGTTCACGCGGGGCCAACGGAGTTATTCTTATCACTACCAAACGTGGTAAAAGCGGAGCGCCTCAATTGGATGCCAGCGCATCTGTAGGGGTATCAAACGTTCTGAAGAAACTTGAAGTGCTGAATGCTGATGAATACAGGAAGGTTTTACAGGACTACAATATAGCCAGTGGGGATTACGGTGGAAATGAGGATGCCTGGGACGCTATAACCAGAACAGCCATTACGCAAAACTATAATACAGCAATAAGCGGTGGCACAGAAAACGGCAGATACCGTGTTTCTGCGGGATATCTTAACCAGGAAGGAGTAATTGAAACATCTCAGTTAAAGAAGATTACTGCTAATTTAACCAGCAGTTTCAAATTCCTGGAAAGCAAAAAACTTGGTTTGGACGTGAATGTGCTTGTTACCCAAACCAACGAACATGTTGCGCCGGTATCTTCTTTTGTAGGATTTACCGGTAACGTTATATCACAGGCTTTACAATGGAACCCCACCTTAAAAGTTAGGCAGAGTGCCGATTCTATAACAACACTTGGCGGAACAACAATTAACCCGCTTTCGTCATTGGCTTATTACAAAGACAGGGCGATAGTAAATACTATTATTGCAAGTATTTCTCCTTCATATAAAATAACCGATGACCTGGAATATAAATTCTTATATAGCGTTAACCGCCAGACTGGTGTTAGAAAAGGAATGGTTGATCGTCGCTTAAACCTGGATGGGGTGCTTGATCACGGTAATGCTTTTATCGGTAATGATGAGCAAACCAACCAGCAGATCACCAATACCTTAAGCTATAATAAAGAAGTTGCTTCAGGATTTAATGTGAATGCTGTTGTGGGACATGAATGGCTGATTTTTGACAACCGTGGTAATGGCATGTCCGGCAAAGATTTTCAAAATATAGGGCTCAATTATTACAACTATATACAGCAGGGGATCACTTCAAACAGGCAGATAGGCTCTTATGCTTCACCCACTACGGAATTACAATCTTACTTTGCCAGGGCTATCCTGAATTTCCAGGATAAATACCTTATTACCGGTACATTCCGTGCAGATGGCTCTACCCGTTTTGGTGAAAATAAAAAGTACGGTTACTTCCCTTCTATAGGAGCTGCATGGAATATCAGCAATGAATCTTTCATGGAAGGAAATAATGTTTTCAGCAATCTCAAACTGCGTTTTGGCTGGGGTAAAACAGGTAACCAGGAATTTGTATCCGGTGCATCATTAGCACGTTTCTCAATAGGAGGTAACAATGGCGGATATTCTCAAACCAATTTTGCCAATCCTGATCTGAGGTGGGAAACATCAGCCACTACCAATGCGGGTATTGATTTTGAAGTATTAGATGGCAGGCTATACGGTTCTGTAGATTATTTCTATAAAAAGACTACAGATGTTTTGTTTGAAAGAACACTGGCACAGCCTGCCCCCAGCGGTAAAATATGGGTGAATCTCGATGGGTATGTATTAAATAAAGGATGGGAGATCACTTTAACAGGTGCTCTGATGAGAAATGAGCGTATCAACTGGAATATCACGGGTAACGCGTCATTCCTGCAAAACACGATGAAAGGCCTTTCAGGATTTTACCAGACGGGCGCATTAAGAGGCCAGGGTTTTTCGGATGTATACGGGCAGCGGGTTGTTAACGATCAGCCGTTAAACGTGTGGTACCTGGGTGTTTTTGAAGGCATTGACAAAGCAACCGGACAAAGTATTTATAAAGATGGAGATCCTTCTGCATTTAAATATTATGTAGGCAGCCCTAACCCCACAATGTTACTAGGCTTATCAACAGATTTTTCTTATAGGAAATTTACGGCAACCATTAATATGAACGGAACATTTGGTCACTATTTATTTAACAATACCGCAGCTACCGTATTAGGAATTGGTAATCTTGGAGGTGGCAGGAATGTTGCTAAGTCTATATTTAATACGGATGCAAAAGAAGCTACATCAAATGCTCCGGCGCCTTCTACCCGCTATCTTGAAAAAGGAAATTACATGAAAATGGCTAATGCAACCTTAAGCTACAGAATAGGGAATATCGGGAATGCTTTCAGAAATGTGAACATCTCACTTACCGGCCAAAATCTTTTTGTAATAACAAAGTACACAGGGTTTGATCCGGAAGTAAGTACAGATGGCTCTGTTGACGGCATCCCGTCAATAGGGATAGATTATATTCCTTATCCTTCGGCCAGAACGGTTATACTGGGAGTTAATTTTTCACTATAGTATACTATAGTATACCATAAACAAAATGAATAAACTTAGTT
>CAMPJQ010000373.1 GCA_946886925.1 uncultured Terrimonas sp. | reverse complement strand
GCATGAAATGGCCCACGCGTATTATTTTCAGAATTTTGAGACTAACCAAAATACAGATAGTAATTTTGTAAAACATTTTTCTCAATTCAATAATTTCGGAAATAAGGTTTTTGAACAGGAGAAATCTCCGGGCAATGATTTTTATTCGGCATATGCATTAAATAATTTCCAGGAATTCTGGGCTGAGAGCGTCGAATTATTTTTTGAACGTCCAACGCAACTAAAAGCGGCTTACCCCGATTTGTATGAGAGTATGACTACAATATTAAATCAGCACCGCTCAAATATAAAAGTATAGGCTAAAAAAGCGTCTTTTAATTATGAAGATACCTGTGCGAAACAGGGTAAACCACTTTTTCTGAGGCGGTTAAGAGCATTAATCCTATAATGCCAAGAATAAAAAGAAGCGACACTTCAAGATAAGCCTGGATTATTGTGCTGTTAATGATAGACTTTGACTCGTTTTGGAGCCGCATACCTTCACTGGTTTGAGTTTCATTTAATTGCTTTAAGGATTGAAGTGCCTTATCAAAACTTAAATGCAGGTTATTGATATGTGCGCGCTCAACGGATGAACTGTATAAGCCTTCAATTTCGTTATAATCACTGAGATGCTGCCTGAAACTTTCCCATTGTTGCTTCTCCTCTTTGGTAAGGTAAGTAGCTTCATATGCTTCGATAATGCCTGATATCTCAGCATTGTGCTGATTCAATTTTGCTGATGCAGCTTCTGCCGGCATGGTTTGCAGCAATAGCTGCTTTTGGTAAAGAAGACCGTTCAACTGAAAAATATAACTTGCAGGTATAAGCCTGTCTTTATAAATGGAAGATATATTTTTTGTAAGGTCATTATATTGACGCCTGCTTACAAAATTATTAATCAATGCTAGTACCAGAATGGCTAATAACACTATAACAATCGTCCGCTTTTCTACCGGCCATTTCATATGAGAATATTAAAATTTAATAAATAATATATTCTATGACTTCAATTTACGCATAAATCCGATTAGGAAGCGCCTATACAGGTGTTAAAGCAAATGATAATATCACAAATAGGTCAGTCGGCGAAAATACAGTACAGACAAAAATATCCCCGGAATGTGTAGCCTATAGGGAAATATTCCGGACTTAATTATTCTTCTTCTTGCAACAACACAAATCTTTCGACTTGCTTACAGGCAGCTTCAAAACGCCTTTTAAGCTTTTCTGTATCCAACTGATATACTGCGTTAGAAGATATATCGGAAAAATAGGCGATGATTTGATCTTCATAGTCTTGAGCAGAAAAGAAGAATGAACAGGGTTGTGTATAAGCAATTTGGGGAGATAGTGCCTGAAGCACTTCTGGCTTTTTTACAAAACTCATCGTTAAGAGATTTAGGGTGAGTAAATCTACTAAATAAACCTGTGCCTGTTCTTTTTTACCATATTTTTTTTGTAAAGTTTTTAACAACTCATTCATACTATTTTTAGTGTCAGCTAATTTACTACGAACCATGAGCAATCGCAATTTAGTGCTTGCATAAAAAAACCGCTCTTGTTAAGAACGGTATAAGTAATATACAAATGCGGTCAATTGCACTCATCATATATCGCTTAGGACGGGCAATCCGCAGCCTTAATATTCATCTTCATTAAAAAAGAAATCTTCCTGCGAAGGATAATCCGGCCATATATCATCAATACCTTCATATATCTCACCTTCATCTTCGAGCTCCTGCAGGTTTTCAATTACTTCTATAGGTGCGCCACTGCGGATAGTATAATCAATCAATTCATCTTTGGTAGCGGGCCACGGAGCGTCTTCTAGATAGGATGCAAGTTCAAGTGTCCAGAACATTTATTATTTTTTTAAGCGATGATCAGATTTTGCTATTCGGGCCGTTGACCTCTTCTATCAAGAAGATTTGACGGCCAATTTTTCCGCAAAAGTAAAGTTTAGCACGTAATTTCCAAATTCACTTATCGGAATGGGCAAAATTGAACGATTACAGGGGGTATTTATTGCGGTTCCTTTTGTTAAGTGTTGGGGTAATGATTAATTTTCAGTTTTTAAATAAGCCATTATACATGTTATCTGTAAAAAATATAATAAAATCCTACGGCAGCCTTCAGGTGCTTAAAGGGGTAAGTCTTAATATACAACGTGGCGAAATTGTGAGCATTGCCGGCTCCTCCGGTGCTGGGAAAAGCACTTTATTACATATTATTGGCACCCTTGACCAGGCAGACAGCGGAGAGATTACCTTGCAGGATCAGCGGCTGGATTTGCTCAATGGCAAAAAATTGGCTGCTTTCCGAAACCGGCACATGGGCTTTGTATTCCAGTTTCACCATCTCCTTCCCGAGTTCAGTGCTTTCGAAAATGTATGTATACCAGGATGGCTTTCGAATACAAAGAAAAAAGAAACGGAGTCCAGGGCAAAAGCTTTATTGGATACACTGGGTCTAAAAGACCGGATAGAGCATAAACCCTCCGCACTTTCGGGGGGCGAACAACAACGTGTTGCCGTAGCCCGCGCTCTTATAAATAAGCCCGACATTGTATTTGCCGATGAGCCAACAGGTAATCTTGATTCTAAAAATGCAAGGGAATTGCACCGCTTATTTGTTCAGTTGCGTGATAGACAACAGCAAACATTTCTAATTGTAACCCACAATGAAGAACTGGCAAAAATGAGCGACCGGGTTTTGCATATGAAAGATGGAAAGATAGTAGGATAACAGGATATAGTCAATAACAGTGGAATGTGTTACAATTCAATCATTAAACCCAACTATCCGCGAGGCTTCCAGGGGATATCCTCAATTTTTAGCAGGTAACCGGCATATCTTGCCAATACAAATAAATAATCGCTCAGGCGGTTGAGGTACATTAGTATAAGAGGAGCTATCTTTTCATTTTCGGTTTCCAAATGCACACAGCATCTTTCCGCGCGGCGGCAAACACAACGTGCGATATGCAGAAAAGATATGGTACAGTGGCCGCCGGGTAAAATGAAATATTTTAGCTGTGGAAGCACTTCATTCATCCTGTCTATTTCTTTTTCCAGGGAAACGATGTCGGATTCATGAATATCCGGGATATGCAATTTGGTTTCTTTGGCAGGATCGCAGGCGAGTGCAGCCCCGATAGAAAATAACTGCCACTGCACATCCTGTAATACTTTGCGGCTATGCTCATCATCGAGAGCATCTTTACATAACCCGATGTTTGAATTTAATTCATCTACGGTTCCATAAGCCTCAATGCGTAAATGCGACTTCGGTACTTTCGTTCCGCCAATCAGTGAAGTTGTGCCTTTATCGCCTGTTTTGGTATATATTTTAAAGGACATAATGGTTATTTCATGTTATAACGGGACGTTATCTATTGAACCGCCTTATTACACATCACACCACTACTGCTGCCTCAGATGTTTTTTTATCGGTTTCAATAACGCCATCCCTCAAACGAACAATCCGTTTGGCATAGTGGGCAATATCTTCTTCATGCGTTACCAGCACAATCGTATTACCTGCCTGCTGTATTTTACCAAAAATATTCATAATCTCATATGAAGTTTTGGAATCTAAGTTTCCGGTAGGTTCATCGGCCAGCACCAAAGAGGGATTATTTACCAATGCCCTTGCGATGGCTACACGCTGGCATTGCCCACCGCTTAACTCATTTGGACGATGATGGCTTCTGTCGGCAAGATCAACCTGCTCAAGTACCGACATTGCCCTTTCCATACGTTGCTTTTTGGTTACACCTGAATATATGAGCGGAAGTGCCACATTTTCCAGTGCCGAAAGTCTCGGCAAAAGATTGAACTGCTGAAAAACAAAGCCAATTTCCTTATTTCGTATTTCGGCCAGGTCATTATCTATCATTTTACTTACCTGGTGTCCGTTGAGATGATAATCCCCACCGGTGGGCGTGTCTAGGCATCCCAGTATGTTCATCAGTGTGCTTTTCCCTGAGCCTGAGGGTCCCATTAAAGCAACGTACTCATTTTTTTGAATATCAAGTGAAATGCCCTTCAAAACCTGCAATTCCTGCCTGCCCATAAAGTAACTTTTCCTGATATTGTCGAGGTGGATGATGGAGTACATAACTGTTGACCGA
>CAMPJQ010000372.1 GCA_946886925.1 uncultured Terrimonas sp. | reverse complement strand
GTGTACTGTATCCGTATACTTCAGTATACTTTGCATTGGCAATATTCTTTAAGTCAACAAAAAGCTTTATACGGTTCTGAATAAATCCATACGATGCATAGGCGTTCCACAACGTATACGCAGAGAGGGTTGCAGGCTGCTGTGAAAAAGTAACCGCGTCATAATACAGATCACTTCTTTTACCATAAGTGCTGAGTTGTGTGCTGATAAAAAAATGGGGGGTAACCTGGTAAGCTGCATTAATACCGAAACTGTGTTTTGGCCTGCGGATAAGATTAGCGTAAGTGCTGTCCTTATCGTTATTTTTTGTAGTTACTTTCCCGTCCACATAGGCATAAAAAAACTTCAGTGTTAATTGCTTGTTTATATAAACCGTAGGTTCCAGTTCAAAGCCATGATCTTTTTGTTTATTAAGATTGATCAACTGGAAAGATGGTCCGTACACAATTACATTTTCAATAGTACGCCTGAAGTATACCGCCCTGGCATCTATTACACCCGACAATAAAGAGGTTTGCACACCCGCTTCTGTTGTAGTGGAGGTTTCCGGTGTAAGATCTGCGTTTGAACTAAAAGGTCCGTACAGGGCCTGGAGAGACGGCGCCTTAAATGCAGTAGCATAATTAGCAAAAACTTTTACGGCATTGCCAAAAGTAAACGAAGGATTAACGCTGTATGTAAAATTATCGCCGTATGCGGAGTGTTTGTTATAGCGTCCACCCAGTTCAAGATTAAAACCGGCAAGATCGCGTACAAAAAAAGAAAGATAGGGACTTGTTAATTCTGCCGTCGGGTTTTTAGGTGCTGCCGTTTCATCATTCATTTTCTGTTTATTGTAGTGAATGCCAGTCAGTACCTGCATATGCGGGTTAAATGAATAATGGGCATATAATTCAAGGCTATTTTTATTTCCCTTATAAGGATATACACCATATATTTCTGAAAAGGTTCGGCTTACTTCATCATAATTATAAAAAGCAGTTAGCCCGCCATTTGCAAAACCATATTGTGCCTGTGCGCCGGTAGCAATCATTTGCGCCTCGTATTTGCTGTCGGCATCCGTATAAGCTCCGCCATCATAACCCCCTTTAAAATGCGCATACCGGAAATAAGGCTTGATATGCAGTGCTTTTGCCACCCGGGCATCAAAATTGGCATGAAATGTATTTCGGGTAAATCCATCCTTATCAAATACACCGGCAGCAGTTGTGTCGGTAGCTTCAGAAAAACCATCTGTTTTGTAATGCGTAAAGCCAATATTATAGGATGATCCTTCAGCAGATCCATATATGCCGGCATCGGCCCTAAAAGTGTTGTACGAACCTGCGGCCAAGCCCCCATATCCCTGCGCCGGCCTGCTTGTTGCTTTTTTAGTTATAATATTTATAACTCCCGCAATGGCATCAGAACCATATAAGGTAGATTGTGCCCCTTTAAGAATTTCAATACGCTCAACCTGTTCCAAAGGAAACATGCGTATATCAAAAGCCCCGCCCGTACCGGAAGGATCACTAACGGGAATGCCGTTAACAAGAATAACGATATAATCTGTTGAAGCGCCTCTCAGGTAAATGCTTTTGTCTTTTCCGGGATTGCTGTACGCGCTGTTAACCAATAGTCCTGCCTGCTCGCTGAGCAATTGTGCAATGTCTTTCCCATTGCTGCTTTCTATATCATTTTTACTGATAACACTAACTACTTTGCCGGTTTCACTTACCTTTTTAGGAAACCGTGTAGCGGTAATAACTATTTCATTTAAGGAGGTGGCTTTGGTGCTGTCATCCTGTGCCCATGCTGCATAGCTGTATACTAAAAGCATGGCCATAAAACCTACTTGTATTCTGTTCATTTGCTTTTCCCTGCGGGATTTTAACGATTTAACGAATGAGCTACGGCGAAAGGAAAGGAAACTGCTTAATGCATTAAGACATTTTCATCTCCGGCTTTTCACCCGAAAGCCCTTTGATTAAGAAATGGATCTGGCAGGTCTTCTGGCTTGGTTGCTGTTGAACACCTTCCCGTGGCGCCTGGAGCGCCACAGTGGTATGAAGATTCAACAGGTGAACAGTGAGCGGTGGGTAGTGAGAAACTACCTCCTGCTAACAATTCACTAACCTTACAGCTACGGGGATAGCGCCGGATTTACACCGGACTTCCCTTTTAATGGCGCCGAGGCGCCAACCAAATACACAGCAAAGATGATTGCGGAAAATGGAAATACCAAAAAAGAAATCTAAAGCGGATACAAAGCAACAAGAAACCAAACGATAAAAAACAAACCTCTGCGCCGGCGGATAAATTCAAGTACGAAATCCAAAGTTGAAAATCCGAAATTCGAATTCTACAATCCCTGCAACTTGTAACCTGCAACCCGAATCAATCTCAAATTTCAAATAATACTTTCACCGCTTTCTTCGCTTTTTCAAAGCGTTCATCGTAATCACCGCTAATGTCGGCCCAGGGCTTGTCCTGATTAACCATAATATCCTTATAAATATGATACAACCTTTCCCTTGTTTCAAGGTCGGGATATTCTCTCAACTCATCTTTTACCCAGGGAAGATCACTATTGCATAACAGGTAAAGATCATATTGCCGGTTAACGATCTGTTCAATGATCCACTCATGGCATCTATCAAAAACAAATTCACACCACACTTTCATTACATACATATTGGTGTCTATAAACAGAAGCGGAGAATCATCTCTATCCTTTGCTGCATCCAATACCGAGGCAACTGCTTTGTCCTCCAGCTCAATTTGTCCTTTCGCAATCGTTAACAGGTTGTCGTATGTATAATTTGTTCCGTGCTTTAATAGATACTCCCTTGCATATTCCCTGCACCATATGGTTTGACAGGAGTTGGCCAACTGTTCGCACAGTGTACTTTTGCCTGTTGACTCAGGACCAATGATCACAATTTTTTTTAGTTGCTGCATACCGAAAATTAAATTGCCTTTGTCCGACTTCTTCTATTAACCATACCGGAAATTAAACACAGAAAGCGAAAGGACAAAGTTCACAGAAATTTGTTATCCCAATGCATTCGCCGAAGAGGAAGTAGAGCGATATAAAAGCGAAACAATATCTTTATCGTTTAAAATAATCATTCATGAAAATTGCTGTTCTGGGCGCCGGTATGGTTGGACGCACCATTGCTGAAGATCTCGCTGAAAATTTTGAGGTCACTTCTTTTGATAAAAGCCGGCAATCGCTTGCTATACTCACGCAAAGAGCGCCTTCGGTAAAAACACAGCAATACAACCTGACGGAACCTGGGGGATATAACGCACTGCTTAATCCTTTTGATATCGTGGTAACCGCTGTCCCGGGATTTATGGGTTTCGACATATTGAAACAGGTTATTGAAGCAGGAAAAAACGTGGTTGATATTTCCTTTTCTCCCGAAGACAGCCTTCAGCTGGATGCGCTCGCAAAAGAAAAGAATGTTACCGCTATAGTAGATTGCGGCGTGGCGCCCGGTATGAGTAACCTGGTATTGGGCAGGTACAATGAAGAAATGAAGGTGCATAATTTTGAATGTTATGTTGGAGGATTGCCTAAGATCCGGAAAAAACCATTTGAATACAAAGCACCATTTTCGCCCGTTGATGTAATTGAAGAATATACACGGCCGGCACGACTGATGGAAAATGGCTGCATTGTTACCAAGCCTGCATTAACCGAAATTGAACTGATGGATTTTGAAGGAGTAGGTAGCCTGGAGGCTTTTAATACAGATGGATTGCGATCCATTTTATATACCATGCCCCATATTCCGAACATGAAAGAAAAAACCCTGCGCTATCCCGGCCACTGCGAACTTATTATTGCATTGCAACGAAGTGGTTTTTTTAATACAGGCTCCATATCTTATAAAGGCTTTGATGTTTCTCCGCTCGAATTTGTATCGGCTATTTTATTTAACGAATGGAAACTACAGCCTGGCGAGGAAGAGCTTACTGTTATGAAGATATTGGTGGAAGGAGAGAAAGAAAGTGTAAAGCAAACGATTGAATACACCCTGCTGGACCGGTATGATGTAAAAAGCCAAACTACTTCCATGGCGCGTTCCACCGGCTATACCTGCACCGCGGCAGTGCATCTTATTGCTC
>CAMPJQ010000371.1 GCA_946886925.1 uncultured Terrimonas sp. | reverse complement strand
TCACAAAGCATTAGACGAAAATGGATACCACACCCTAACCGTCGGTTTCCAGGGAACTTATGCCAATAAACGGCTTGACGTCAGCAAAGCTACTTTTGAGGACCAGCTTACTTCTTTAGGATTTACAGGCGTTACCAGCGAAGTGTTTAACACCAGTAATGTTGCCGTAAATTATTTTGATGTGAACGCCGGCTTGCTCTATAGCGGCAGCACCAACGGCTATAATAATTTTTATTTAGGTGTATCGTCCTATCACATAAGCCGGCCAAAAGAATCCTTCCAGGGAGGTAATTATATTCTTAATCCTCGTCTCACGGTTCATGGCGGAGGATATGTTCCTATTGGGCGCATCACCACTTTTCATGGCAGTTTTATTCATCAGCGCCAGGCAGGCGCCACCGAAACTGTTTTGGGCGGTGCGATAGCCTTTAACCTTAGTGATGATGAGGCAATAGAAAGTAATTTATATACAGGGTTATGGTATCGCTTTGGCGATGCTTTTATTCCGTATGTGGGTATTGAATTTTCGGGATTCAGATTGGGCTACAGCTATGACATCAATAATTCTTCACTAAGCACCGCTTCAAATAGCAGGGGCGGAAACGAAATATCACTCATTTTTGTAAGAAAGCCATCTGATCCTTCCAGGAAAAAACTGGGATGTCCGAAGTTTTAGCTATATAAAATTGAAACCCGGATGACGCTGCTGAGAAGGCGGCTATTAAAGCTTTTCAAGCAATTCAACCACCTTCTCACTTTTTAAAATAAAATAACCGAGGCGATCATTGCTTATGCCATCTTTTAACTGGTAACTGAATTCCAGTTTGTCATTACTGATATTGGTTTCAAAATATTTAAAAGAAATGGTGGGATAGACTTTCATTTCTTCTCCAATCTCATAAAGGTGTGTGGAAAGAATGAACAAAGAACCTTTAATGCGTATCAATCCTTTAATTACTGCCAGTGAACAGCGCATGGCATCCTGCATATTGGTTCCTTTGAATAGTTCATCAATCAACACCAGCCATTTTTTCCCGTTGCTGATGGTTAGTATTGTTTTTTTTATACGCTGAACTTCATTGAAAAAATAACTTTCGCCCTTTACAATATTATCTTCAACATTAATATTGCTTAAAATACCGTCAAATAAAGAAAGCTGTAGCTTTTCTGCAGGAACGCCCATGCCTATATGTGCCAGGTAAACAGCCACTCCGAGCGATTTGATGAACGTACTTTTACCCGCCATATTGGCCCCGGTAAGAAAAAGAAAATTACTTTTGGGTGATAGCTCTATGTCGTAAGACACCGGCTTCGGCAGAAGGATATGATATATTTTATCCGCTTTTACAAATGGCTCATCAGACACAACAAATTCAGGGAACGTTAGCCTGTAATGCTGAACCGCCATGGCCATTGAATACCAGGCATCCAACTGATAAAATATTTCACTCAGTTCATTAAGACGCGTTTTAAAAGCAGTTCGCAGAAAATGACCATAGTAAAGATTTTCTTTTATGGAAAAACTTTGTCCCGGTTCCTTCTTTAACAGTTCCTGCAGTTGCTGATGCAGCAACAACGATCGTATCCTGGAAGCAAACAATTGCAATTTGGCAGGCGCCTGCGGTGCATCTATCAATACGGCCAATTGCTGCATGCCCAAAACAAAATCACGGAAATGTGTAACAGAATATCGTATCAGTCCATAATCAACACCATGTAAAGCTTTGTACATCCGGGTGCTGAAAAAATCTGTTGAATGCGGTATAGGATCAAGCGCCGTGTCGTAAAACCTTTCCATCATCATCATGGTTCCGTTCGTAATGATAGCGGGCCACTGATCTATACGGGCTACAATAAGTTGTATTATTTTTTGGGTATCCAGTATTTTGTTTACTTCTTCAAAAGGTTCACGCATCATCCAGCGCAACCATTCTTTGCCACCAACAGTACGTGTAAAATTGAGTTTATGAAAAACGGAAAATTCCTCTTCAGCGTTGAAGACGGAAAGATCATTGTATGTGGTTTTGTCTATCTGCATGTTTTAAAAACGCCCTCCAGTTCGGGTCGCATCCGGGATATTCATTTTCCATCTATCGTTCAAATACCAGTCTCATGCCTTTATGAGATTCATTCCACACGGCTTTTCCATAATTTTCATACAGCAAATTGCCATTCACAAATGTATGGGTAACGCTTGCAGGAAAAATAAATCCTTCAAGAGGGCTCCACCCGCACTTATATAAAAGGCCTTCACGTTTTACTGTTACCGGGCGATCCAGGTCAGCCACTACCAGGTCGGCCCAATACCCTTCGCGAATATACCCCCTCCCGGATAACTGGTAACAATCCGCTACAGCATGGCTCATTTTGCGCACAATGGTTTCCAGACTGATTTTTCCCTGCTTGTAATAATACAACATCAGTAACAGCGGGTGTTGCACCAATGGCAGCCCGGCATGTGCATTTTCATACTGCACATCTTCATTCAAAATAAGCTTACCATTATCATCCCTTGAATAGCCCTTTTCGGATAAAGTATGCGGCGCATGATCCGTAGCAATCACATCAATCCTGTCGTCTGCCAGGGCTTCCCATAATGCTTCCCTGTTGTGCGGTGCTTTAATAGCAGGATTACACTTGATCAGGTAACCCAGCCGTTCGTAGCCATCGGCGGTAAAATGCAGGTGGTGAACGCAAACCTCACAGGTTATGCGCTTTTCTTTCAGCGGTTTAAGATTGCTGAACAATTGTAACTCTTTAGCCGTTGAAATGTGCAGGATATGCAGGCGGCTGTTGTATTTTTTGGCAAATTGTATAGCAGTGAGTGATGATTCAAAACAGGCTTCCTCATTGCGGATCAGCGGGTGGTCTGCCGCTGTTAATATGTTCTTCTCTTTCTTTATCCTTTCGTAATTGGACTTAATGATTTTTTCTTCTTCACAATGCGTAGCAATCAGCACTTCGCTTTCACGGAACATTTTATCAAGCGTGAGATAATTATCCACCAGCATATTGCCGGTGCTTGAGCCCATGAAAATTTTAATACCGCATATCTTATCTCTGTGCTGGTTAACCCTGAGCGCCTCATCTGCATTGTTATTGGCAGTGCCCATGAAAAATGAGTAATTGGCTAAAGCCGCTTTTGCAGCAATGGCATATTTATCCTCCAGTAAATCCAGGGTAAGCGCATTGGGAATAGTATTTGGCATTTCCATAAAGGAAGTAACCCCTCCGGCTACGGCCGCTTTCGATTCAGAATAAATAGTGGCTTTATGGGTTAGTCCGGGCTCTCTGAAATGCACCTGGTCGTCAATTACACCGGGCAGCAGGTATTTGCCCGCCCCGTTAATTTCTGTAACAGCAAATGCTGGCTGAATGGAAGCATCTATTCTTTCAATCCTTCCATCCTTTATTAAAACATCTGCAGCGGCAATGGAATTTTCATTAACAATGTTGATATTCTTTAAAAGATAATTTGTCATAACAGGTAATGTGTAAGCGTGTACTTAAGTATTAAAAATGATATGGCGCATTGCTGGCAGCCTGCCGCCGGAATCATCTGATTTTTTTATTTTATTTTTGTCACTTTTTTTGCGGAAAAAAAGTAACCAAAAAAGCCGCCCGAAAACGAATACTGCCCGTTTTCGGGATGGACCTCTGATGGAGCATTTTTGCTACTGTGATTTCAGCTTCATTTCGCTGCTGCTTTCTCATTTTTCAGTAGTCCGCACTATAGCTATTTTATTTGAACGTTGAGATTGTATTTTGCTTCGGATTTGAAATTTATCCGCCACGGGCGGATTCCAAAGCCGACAGGCTTGTCTTCCATCATGCAGGTTTGTCTTTTGGGATTTTGCCCACTTCGTAGTCTCCCTCCTTAGTTCGTGTTTGCAAGAAACATTTAACCATACTGACGATCGGAGGATCTGTAATACTTTGTATTGTCATGCTGAGCCTGCCGGATGTGGCGGGGCACGAAGCATCTGTATTAACATCACAGTTTATCGTTTGGGATTTACAGCAATGGCTGTATTTACGAACTCCAATTCCTGCATTCCGGCTGACCCGGAAAGGGTCTAACGTTTATAACTACAAAGTAAAAGCATTACGACCCTGAAGGGGTCGAACAG
>CAMPJQ010000370.1 GCA_946886925.1 uncultured Terrimonas sp. | reverse complement strand
ATTGTAAACGAAATCTTTGATCCTGGCTTTTACTTTCAGGGGATCAGCACCGGCACTTAGTTGCACATAAGTGGAAGGGCTTGTGTTTCCCCAGTTGTTTACCCAGGCGTTCTCTTTTACGAAAGCTTTCCAGCTTCTTAAAAAATCGAATTGCATTGAAGAATTGGAAGGTATATTTTCAAACACAGCCGTTACCTGCAATTCATCTTTGTTTTCGTAACGGATGGTTTCGCCGATAGCGTTTTGCGGACTTCCAAAAAATACTTCGGCCATTCTTCGGGAAATGGCAATGCCTTCGGGCGTACTCAAAGCTGATTCCGCTTTTCCCTCCAATAAAGGAAAGCTGAACATGCTGAAGAAATCAACGCCGGCAAAAAAGCCATTCATTTTGTTGATCCTGGTTCCCGCTTCAAAAGTAGTGAGCGTTCCCGGAGACGACACATACTCCAACCCGCTGGCATATTGTATCTCAGGAATTACTCTTTTAAGCTCATCTGCAAGGAGGCCCTGTGTTGTATAGCTGGCTTCCACTTTACCATCATAATACTGTCGTTCGTATACCTGGTACAATTGGCTGCCATTGCCATGAAAGCCATCAATGCTGCGCTCATCCTGTACCCAAAGCATGATCAGCAGGCCGCAGGTTATTCCCATGGCCAGCCCTGCAATATTAATGGCAGAGAAAGCTTTGTTACGAACCATGTTCCGCCAGGCGGTTTTGAAATAATTTTTAAACATAAAAGTTGATTTATAAAGTCTGATGTAATGATCTTGATTTGTTTCACTCACGATCGACTATTCACCCCTTACATTTTATCATTTCGTTCTTAAACACTCTTTGAGAGCCATAGCTATTCCGTGCGGAGGCTCTTCACCGGGTTTGCCAACGCTGCCTTTATGGTATTCAGACTTATAACTGCCAGTGCCATCAGGAACATGGCAGCTCCTACTAAAATTAAAACCCATAGGTCAATGTGAATATGGTAATCGTATTTTTTAAGCCATTTGCTCATCAACCAGTAAGTAAGCGGTGCAGCAATCGCAAATGCAATGATGACAAGTTTTAAAAATTCTTTTGAGATCAGCATAAGCAATTGCTGAACGGTTGCGCCCAGCACCTTGCGCACGCCAATTTCACGAAACCGCTTTTCAATGGTAAAGGATGCCAGTCCGGCAAGGCCAAGGCAGCAGATAAATATTGCCAGGACGGAAAATATATTGGCAAGCTTACCGATCAATTCCTCGGTGGTAAACTTTTTCTGAAATTCCTGGTCAACGAACTGGTATTCAAAAGGCACCGAAGGATTGTATTTTTTGAATACGCCTTCCAGAGAAGAAATGGCTTTTTGAACAGGTATCCCCGATTTTATGCGCATTGTATTCATGCTTGAGCTGGTGCCATCAAAAACCATCAGCATCGGATATGGCGGCTCATACGGGGAAGTCATGATTATATTATCTGTTACGCCTATTACAGTATACGTTCTTCCATAACGCATTTGCATGCCAACAGGATTTTTAAGCTTCATTGCATCAACCGCAGCTTTATTGAGGAGCATTGATGCCGAATCGGATGGCGTTCCTGTAAAATCGTGCCCTTCCAGCATTTTTACACCCATTGCTTTTGCAAAGTCAACATCTGTAGCCAATCCACCCATAATGATCTGCGCATTGGCCGGCTTGCCTTCATAATCCGGCGCACCGGTATTCCACCAAACTTCTGTGATAGGCGAAGAGGTTCTGGTAACACCGGTAACAATGCCCGAAGCAAGCAGGTCATTTTTTATTGCAGCAAAATGCTTGTCTGTATCCGGCGTGGAAGGGATCATTATAAGATTATTGGGATTGTATCCCACATCCCTGCTTTTTACATGCTGTATTTGCTGGTACACAATAATTGTAGCAGAGATCAGCAAAATGGAGATCACAAACTGCAAAGTAACCAATACATGCCTCGGCAGTATTGTTCGCCTGCCCGATATTGTTGTTCCTTTTAACACCTTTACGGGATTGAAAGATGATAAGTGCAGCGCCGGGTAACTGCCTGCAACAAAAGCGGTGAACAAAATAACACCCAATGACATCACCCAAAATACCGGTTTCATCATATTTAAGGAGAGATGCTTATCTACCATAACATTAAATGACGGCAGCAATAAAAAAACAACGATAATGGCAAGCGCGAACGCAATGAGCGTTAAAATAAATGATTCACAAAAAAACTGGATGATCAGTTGCTTTCGGCCCGAACCTAATGTTTTTCTTATGCCTACTTCTTTTGCCCGCTTTTCACTTCTTGCTGTGGAAAGATTCATGAAATTAATGCATGCCACAAGCAGGATGATGATGGCAATAACAGAAAATAACCGCACATGCTCAATCAATCCGCCAATGTTTTTTCCATTGTCAAAATCGCTGTATAACCGCCAGTGATCCATCGGAAAAACAAAATAACTACTGATATCATCATTACCATGTGCCCTCTTTATTTTGGTAATGTTCTTATTCAAAAAAGCAGTATCTGCCCCGGGTGCTGTTTGTATAAATACATTCCAGGATGAATTGATCCATTCATTCATTGAAGCTTTTGTATCGGGGTCGTCGTAATTAAAAGGTCTTATCCAATCAAATTGAAAGGTAGAATTGTCCGGAGGATTTTCAACCACCGCGCTTACTTTTACATTCCTGTTGTTGTCTATCGTTAAAACTTTATTGACAGGATCTTCATTTCCAAAAAATGCTTTTGCAGCGCCTTCCGTGAGGATAACAGATCCCGGGTCTTTTAACGCTGTTGCAGCGTTTCCTTTAACAAAGCGAAACGAAAAAATATCAAAGAAGTGATCACTTACCACATAACCTTTTTTCTTTATTTTATTGTTGTTGTAAGCGAGTATATTTTGTTGCTGGTATGTTGTAACAACAGCGTGTTTTATTTGCGGGGAGCTATGCTCAAGTTCTTTTGCAAGAGGCAGCGCCATGCTCCTGTCTGTAAAAACCTGGTTTTTAAAATCGCGGTTGGCGATAACCTGGTAAATGTTTTTATAATTTTCCTGGAACCTGTTGTACGTAAGTTCATCATGCACCCATAATACAATAAAAATTGCAGAAGAGATGCCAATTGTCAACCCAAAAATATTGGTTATAGAAAATCCTTTATTTCTGCGAAGATTGCGCCAGGCGGTTTTGAAATAGTTTTTGATCATAAAAATGATTTCTGATATCTGATCCGCCCCGGCGGACAAGTTTGTTGATTTCTGATTTAAGCTGCGGGCTATAGGCTTTGAGCCGTGAGCTTTCGATATTTAATTCACAATTCATATCGTTACATTTACCCACGGCCTGACGCTTCCTTCGTCGCGTGCCGACCGCTGCATTAGCCTCACTCTGAGCGCAATGACTTCACCGGATTTGCAACTGCTGCTTTTACGGCCTGGAAGCTCACCGTTAATAAGGCGATCATTATCACAAGCAAAGCTGCTGTGGCAAACAGCCACCAGTTCAGCGTAATGCGGTAAGGGTAATGCTGCAGCCATTTATCGGAAGCCATCCATGCAGCAGGGATAGCCACCACAAGCGCAATGCATACCAGCTTTAAAAAATCTTTTGAAAGCGCAGTAACCAAACCATTTACAGACGCACCCAAAACTTTCCGGATACCAATCTCTTTGGTTCGTTTTTCGGCAGATAACACAGATAGTCCAAATAATCCGATGCATGAAATAAAAATGGTAAGCACAGCCCCGAATAAAATAATCTGTTTCCACTTTGCCTCCCGTTCATATGCTCTTAACTTCTGCTGGTCTTTAAACACATAATTGTACGGGCTTAAGGGATAAAACTGCCTGAAAGCATTTTGAAGGAAGTCCAGTACCTGCGTTTCTGTACCCGGCTTTATTCTGATGGTGTACAAACCATAGAGATTGTCTTTTTTCATCGTGAACATTTGCGGCCCGATCTTTTGATCCAATGCTTTATTGTGGTAATCTTTTACTACACCGATCACTGTATAAATTTCATTGTTGTTGTAAAAGAAATTAACCGTTTCACCTATAGGGTCTTTCCATCCTGCCTTTTGCACAAACGTTTGAGTCACCAATATAGAATGAGCAGCATCACCCGGATGATCCTTCGAAAAATTCCTGC
>CAMPJQ010000369.1 GCA_946886925.1 uncultured Terrimonas sp. | reverse complement strand
ACCAATGCGAATGTTGCCGCGCCCTGAAAGAGGATAACGGTTATATAGCCGGCAACCGGGTATTGTTTTAAACGGATGCCCCTGTAACTGTACGCTTTGGAAACCAGTATATACAATAATACTCCCAAAGCGAAATACAGGTCTATAAAACAACTCATGATCACAGCGACACTATCCATCAGCACCGTTGCATATAAAAGCTGATGGGAAGGCTGCATCGGGTGCTGAACGCCTCCAATGCTTTCCGTATCCCTGTCCATATAACTATTGTAGCCATTGCTTGCAGGGTATACCAGCAAATGCAGTATCATAAAAACCAGGAGGGTATGAAATATATTTACTTCAACTACCTGGCTCAGCGCAAACCAGTATACCGGCATCAGGAAAAAGGAAAAAGGAAAACGCAATAACTGAATAGTAGAAGGAAGCAGCAATTGTGTTTTTGTTATCATCACGGAAATGTTTCCAACATTATCGTTTAAATGCTTTCTGTTAAAAAACGGTTTATGTAATTGTTTTTGATCAATATACGATTTTCCGGGAATACAGGTTGCGTAGTATTGAAGAACTGTAAATTTCCCTGCTTATATATTGGCCGGGTTGCTTTTTAATACACGTACTGTTACTAAAAGTTGTCCGAGGTGGCGCTGTGTATGTTCGGCCGCATGCGCCAATAATCCAAGTACAGTAGAAGGCAATTGAGCACGGCCTACACCGCGGGCTGAGGTTAGACTTGCTTCATTCGTTGCAGATAACTGGGTCAATGCTTTATCTACCTGGAGGTTAAACTGTTCCACCAGTTCAATGGTTTTACAGGATAGGGAAGGAGGTTGTTCTTCCTGCTTCAGGTACTGCAATTGATCTGCGTTAAGCATTTCACCCTTCGCGTAGGTAAGCAGCCTGTCAATTACCCCTTTCATGTGTTGCAGGTGAAACCCCGGCGAAGCAACTCCGGCCGGTTTTTCCCAAAGCAGGATTTCCGGAAAATCTTCCATTAATGCATTTACTTCTTCTCTTGCCTGCAAAAGCGCATGCGCTATAGGTTGCAGGAGGCCCGGAATATTATTCACTGGTCCGCGCAGCCAAACTTCATATTTTTTCTCTTTCATGATTTTTCAATATTATTTGAAGGCTTTGATAATTTTTTGGACTGTAATTTTTTCATTTCTGCCCGCACGTTTTTTCCCGCTGAAAAATACAGCCAGGCATATCCTGCTACCATTGCCATTACAGAAGCGATCAATACCCCGCATTTGGCTATGTCCTGTGTTGCAGTATCTTCAAAAGCCAGCATGGTTATAAATATAGACATAGTGAAACCAATGCCTGCCAATATGCCAATACCGGTAAGCTGTATCCAGCTTATGCCGCGGGGAAGCTCCCCCCATTTGAGCTTTACCAGTAACCAGCAGGCTGCTATAATGCCCAATGGCTTTCCAATAAATAAGCCGCCAATAATGCCATAATTTAATGAACTGTTGAGGGCTGCAATAAATTCAGGTGGTATTACAATAGCTGTATTGGCCAATGCAAAAAACGGGAGCATGATAAAATAAACAGGTATATGAAGGCGGTGTTCCAATTTTTCCAGCCAGGGCAACGGAATGGTTAATGCAAATAGCACACCTGCTATGGTAGCGTGAATGCCCGAGTTGAAGAAGCAATACCATAGCAATATACCGAGCGCGAAATTCCACCAGCCAAATTTAATTTTCAACCGGGGAAATAAAAGCAGTGCAATCACAATGCCAATACCGCATAGCAGGTATATCCACTGTATAGCGCCACCATAAAAAAAGGCGATGATGATAATAGCACCCAGGTCATCTATAATAGCCAGTGCCATCAAAAAAGTTTTTAAGGAAGCGGGTACTTTTTTACCCAGCATGGAAGCGATGCCCAATGAAAATGCAATATCTGTGGCCATAGGAACACCCCATCCATGTTCAAAAATGGTTTGTTTGTTGAACAGTAAATAAATTGCGGCCGGAACCAGCATGCCTCCTATGGCGGCAAATAAAGGCAGTAATGATTTTTTGAGCGAAGAAAGTTCGCCAATAAGCAATTCTCTTTTGATTTCCATGCCCACCAAAAAAAAGAAAACGGCCATGAGTGCATCATTGATCCAATGCAGCAGGGAATGAGGCAGATGAAGGCCCGGAGGCCCCGGAGTGGCAGTATTCCAGAAAGCGATATATGTTTCACCGGCAGAAACGTTGGCAATAATAATGGATAATACACTGCAGGCAAAAAGAATAATGCCAACGGATCGGCTGTCGTTTACCATGCGCTGCAATGGATTAACGATCATCTTTCGTAAAAATGTTTTTGCCATACTTCAAATATATGACCATCTTAATAAGCTGCCGAATCGGATAGCTGTATTCCTGCCTTTCTTTTACAGACAGCGGGATAATATGAGTTGAAAGTGGTGGCCGGCGTTGGTATATTGGCATAATAGTAGCTAGTATCAAAAAGATTATCTTTCATGAAGTTTTGATTTGAACAGCCAATATTTTTTCGTATTAATAGTTTAAATATGAAGACGATTCGTAGCCGTATCAGGCAATCTGCGTCTACACGCAGGGGCAAGACGATCATGACCGGCATTTTGCTGGTGCTGGTTATAGCGGTTACCCTGTGTATAGTGTACTGGAATGCGATAAAGAAGCAATTGATCCGCGACCAGGTTAAATCGAAAGTTAGGGAAAAAACAGAGCGGCTGTATAATATTCACTATGACAATATGGAGTTAGACGAAGTGGGAGGAAATTTATCCATATCCAATCTTAGCTTACAATACGACAGCGCCAGGTTTTTGATAATGAAGGAGAAAAAGGATGAACCTCCTATGCTTTTCAAGATTGAAATTCCTTCTATAACCGTTACTGGCATACAAACGCCAAAGGCTTTGCTCACGCAGGAAATAGTGGGAGGAAAATTGCAGATCAATCGTCCTGTTATTGAAATCCTTTATACGCATGGTGGAAAAAATGCCAACAGGCGTGTGCCTCAGGAGGAAGTATATAAGCAAATACTGGGAGATCTGGAAAGGATTAAAATTGATACTCTGCTCATTGTGGGTGCCCAAATCACTACCAAAAATATGCAAACCGGCAAGCAGGAACTCCAGCTTATGGATACGCAGATGGAATTGCGGAACGTTGCCATTGACAGTGTTGCCAGCCGCGATAGTTCCAGGGTACTCTTTTCGAAACAATTGTCCATATCGTGCTCAACGTTATCGTGGTTATCTCCCGATCAGTTGTATACCTATAAGATTGATAACATTGATATGCATTCGGCATACCAGCAAATTAATGCAGAGCGTTTTCGCATTATACCCGCTTTGAGCGAACAGGAATTTGCTGCGCGAAAAGCTATGCAGGCCGACCGCTTTAATATAGACATAAAACAGGTTTCTTTTCACCGGATCAATTTTCAGTACCTGATGAAGGAGGAACTTATAGCCGACAGCCTTATGATACAATCCGCGTCATTTAAAATATACAGGGATATGACGATGCCTCCGGATCCCAGAAGCAAGATTGGCACATACCCGCATCAAAAATTGGCCGGTATACCTTTCCCACTGGATATTAAAAAAATGATTTTGCGAAACAGCTTTGTGGAATATAAAGAGAAAGGACGGTTATTGCAAAAAATTGGCAAGGTTACATTTGGAAATGTGAATGCCGTAATCAGCAATGTTACCAACAAAAAAACGGCGCCCCAAAAAACAATGGTCGCCGATATACAGGCACGGTTTTTAAATCAATTTCCTGTTCAAACATTGTGGACTTTTTATTTGTTCAATACCAAAGGAAGGTTCGATATCAAAGGGCATCTTGGTGCTTTGAATGCAACAGCGCTTAATGCCATTACTGAACCACTTGCGGGAGCCCGTGTAAAAGAAGGCCGTATTCATGATCTGCGGTTCAATTTTAAAGGTTATGATTATGGAATGGATGGAACCGTAAAGCTTTTGTATGATGATTTAAAGGTAGCCCTTTTAAAAAAAGATAAGGATACCAAGGCATTGAAAGAAAAAAAATTGCTAAGCTGGGGAGCCAATATGTTCATAAAAAATTCAAATCCTTCAAAAAAAGAAGCGCCCAGGATTGTTGATGTACATTTCGACAGAGTG
>CAMPJQ010000368.1 GCA_946886925.1 uncultured Terrimonas sp. | reverse complement strand
AAAGCACACTTGACAAAAAACGGTAACATTTTTACTTACTACCGGTTACTGGTCAGATAACCTGTTTAGGGGATTGCAAATGAGGATGTTAATGATTATATTAACGCCCAAATCATGACAAGGATATCCCTAACGACACAAACCTCAACAACATGACACTTTCCGAACATTTCTCTAACAACAATTCTCCCAAACGTATTCTTGCGCTGGATGGCGGTGGTATCCGCGGCGCATTGTCACTTGGCTATCTTCAGCGAATTGAAGATATTTTACGAAAACAGAATGGCAACGATAAAAATTTCAGGCTTTCTGATTATTTCGATTTGATTGGTGGCACAAGCACCGGTTCTATTATAGCATCCTGTCTGGCAATTGGCATGAAGGTTCAGGATATTAAGAACATGTATATGGAGCTTGGCGATAAAATATTCGGCAAAAAAAACAAATGGTGGAAAATTTTCGAAATAGATGACCTGCTAAAAGCCACTTATAAAGCCAAGCCCTTAGAAGATGAACTGCAAAAACTATTTGGAGACATTAAGCTGGAAAGCGATAAAATAAAGACAGGCTTATGCATCATTGCAAAACGTGCTGACACCAACAGCGTGTGGCCGCTGATTAATCATCCCGGCGGAAAATACTTTAACAGTGCAGACGGGCTAAACAAAGACATATTGTTGTGGAAAGCGGTAAGAGCAAGTGCGGCAGCACCCACTTATTTCCTTCCCCAGATCATAGACGTGGGCGGAGGCCTGCATGAGGCGGCTTTTGTAGACGGTGGCGTTAGCATGGCCAACAACCCGGCCTTACAGCTATTGATGGTAGCTACTTTACAGGGATTCCCTTTTAAATGGAAATGCGGAGCAAATAATTTACTCATTGTTTCCGTAGGTACTGGTATGAGCAGATGGAAACAAATTCCTGCCAATGTTAAGAAAAACAACATATTAAACTGGGCAAAGCAACTACCCGATATGTTTATGCAGGATGCGAGCTGGCATAACCAGATCATCATGCAATGGCTGAGCAATTCGCCCACGGCATGGGACATTGACGGCGAAATAGGTAAACTGGAAAACGACTGCATCAGCGGACCCAAAAAAGATGGCGGTCTTATGTCGTACCTGCGCTATAATCTTTGGCTTGATGCAGAAACCTTAAAGCCTTTAATGAAAAAAGATTATACCCAAAGTGAAATTGACGGATTAACAGAAATGAGCAATGCCGCCAGCAGGTTCGAATTGTATGATATCGGCACAAAAGCTGCTTCCGCTGAAGTGAAAGAAAATCATTTTGCTGATACCTTTAAACTCTAGTAAATGGCAAGTCTTTGTTTCGTTCTGATGCCATTTGGCGTAAAAACGGATGGCAATAAGAAAGAAATTGATTTCAATAAAGTATACGATTCATTTATTAAAAAAGCGATTGAACTGGCAGGACTGGCGCCCATACGTGCCGATGAGGAAAAAGGCGGCGGACTCATTCACAAACCCATGTATGAGCGTTTGCTTTATTGCGAATTTGCTGTTGCCGATCTGAGTTTTGCCAATGCCAATGTGTTTTACGAATTGGGTATACGCCATGCGGTGAAGCCCTTTACTACAGTCAGCATATTTGAAGCCAATACCAAACTGCCATTTGACGTAGCGCCCCTGAGGGCTTTGCCCTATAACTTTGAAGCGGGAGAAATACTGGATTGCGCACAAAAGATCAAAGACCTTTCCGATATCATACGAATAAATCTTGATGCACAGCAGGCGCAGGCCGACAGTCCTATCTGCGAGATGATCCCTGCCTATATTTTCCCTGAACTGAATACACTGCAGGCAAAGGCCGACTCTTTCAAAGAAATCATAAATGAAACGAATAATACCAAGCAACAAATTCAAACGCTGGTAAAACAATGGAAACAATGGGATAAGAACAGCATAAAAGACGGCATCTCCAATGAAGAGAAAGCTTCCGGTGAAAATGAGAAAATTAAGCTTGCAGAACAGCTAAAAGAAATAGAAAGGGCGGCAGGTAAAGGATTAAAATACAACTACGACCTGGTATACGCATTAATGAGCGCCTATAAAGCCACCAACGCTTTTAACGAAGTTGCAAGAATGATACAACCATTGGTGAAAAGAGAAAGAAAAGGCGATATCTATCTTCACCAGCAACTTGCGCTTGCACTAAATAAAATAAAGCAAAGAGAAGAGGCGGAGCAAATACTCAACGATATCATTATTAAATATGGAGCCGACCCCGAAACAAACGGATTATTGGGAGCTGTATATAAAGGGCTCATGGATGATAACGCCGGCGATGAGTTACTGGCAGCGGCATACAGGAGAAAATCTATTGAAGCTTACCTGGATGGTTTTGATGCTGACCCAAGAGATTTTTACCCCGGAGTGAATGCACTTACCTTACTGTTCTTTGAAAATGCAGACGATCCCAGGTTTAAAAAATATTTTCCATTGGTAACCTATTCGGTAGAAAGACAATTAGAAACCAATAAAAATAACTACTGGGTGCAGGCAACAGCGCTTGAACTTGCCGCGCTGGAGTTGAATGAAACAAAATCCAAACAATTTCTTGCCACTGCGTTAACCTGCAATCCGGCCAAATGGGAAAAAGCAACCACCACGGGCAACTTAAAAAAAATTTATAGCAAGGCAATTCGCTCCCAAAAAGAAGAAACATTAGCATGGCTTACAACCTGTATTCAAAAACTCTCCTGATTAAATTACGATAACTATCTATGCAACTTCTCTCACAAATAACAATACCAACAGGCAAAAAAGATGCAGTTATTCAACTGCTGTTGGGCGACCTTTCCGCTATACCCCCGGAACACGCTGTTGATATACTGGTTGTTTCCGCGTTCCCCAATGATTATATGGCTTTAAAAGGATCATTGTTCCTTGCACTCCAAAATAAAGGACTTTCCGTTAAAGCATTGGCGACAAATAAACAAATAGATTTAATAGGCCAGTTGGGGTGTTGGTTATCTTCCCCACTTCCTACAGAGCAAAAAAACAAATTCAATTTTAAAAAAGTCCTTTGTTTTGAGCCGCAGTACCATTCAAGCGAGCCACAAACCATTGTAGGCAATATTTTCAGGTGTATCAATACTTTCGCCTTTGATGAAGAAAATGATGAAATAGCCATGCCGGTTCTGGCAACCGGGTACCAGAAAGTTCCTATACAAAAGATGCTCCCCCCTTTACTCGAAAATGCCGTTTTCTGGTTGCAGAACGGGCTGCCGCTCAAATGCATTAAATTGGTTTTATACCGGCAGGAACAGGCAGATGCAGCACTACCCATCTTTGAACAGGTAAAACAAGCGCTGGCAAAAACGGCACAGCCGGAAGCAGGCAATACAAGCGAATTTCCCCGGCACCCAACTGTGGAACCTTATCCTCTGGCTGCTGAACCTGAAATGGTTTATGCTCCTGAAAATGCCAGCCGCGATAATGAATCAACCGGCACAGCACCACCGGCAGCATTGCAACCCCATACCGCGCCTGCTTCAACCTATGATCTGTTCATTAGCTACTCGCATAAACAAACCGAAGCGGTACAGGAATTTGTAAAAGCCATACAGCAAAGAAAAGATGCGCTTACTATTTTTTACGACAGGAGCAGCATACAACCGGGTGGACTATGGATCAGGAAAATTTCGGAAGCTATACAAAACTCAAAATCGGTACTCTGGATTTTAACACCCGAATATAGTAAATCGGATGTATGCTGGGATGAATTTCAATGCGCCAAAGTAATGGAACTGAGAACAAAAAAAAGCATCATTAAAACAATCAATTTCATTAAAGACGAGAACATGCCGCCTATGTTTGCCATCTATAGTTATATAGATTGTACGGAGGCTGACTTACAAAAACTAAAAAGCAGCGCGGATCAGTTTATATAAATAGAAGCTATGAAAACAGGGGCATAGGAGTTGAAGACACCGCCCACGGCAGATCACCCTGGCTGGTGTTCCCACCAGCCAGCGACAAATATATTGCTGATGAAGCCGGGCATAGGAGTTAAAGGTTTATTGTTGTAACTTAACAGTATACATATAGAACAGGAATTAAGATTGGCAGAATAATAAAATTTTACTGCGCTTTTTATTGCTGCCTCAAAATGCTCAGGAGCAAAA
>CAMPJQ010000367.1 GCA_946886925.1 uncultured Terrimonas sp. | reverse complement strand
GGGATAGCCTGATTTGTTATTGTTTGGTTATGCTCAAACTTATTTTAAGAATGCCCTAATCTATGCTTTCCACGAATATGGGCTATAGATTAGCGGCTCAGTAAAATCTTAAAAGTTTCACATCTGTCATCAGCCTCCTCTTTCTTAGTTTTCTTACCTTTGCAAACCTTCTGCCATTATGACTGCCCTTAAAAACAGCATTATATTTGTCAGGAAAAAAGGATAATTCGTGTTAAGTTATTGATATTGCGTATTGTAAAGTAAAAGTGAGAAGCCGCCGGCCGAATGCCATTCGGGCGGGGATAAAGCTGAAAGAACTGGAATAGTTCAGGTGAAGTGAATGAATTAATAATTCACCATCCGTCTTTCCGGCAATACAACATATAAATAATTAGCCCGGCCTATATCATAAGTACATCTTATTAATACACGTTCAATATGTTGCAATTTATCTCTAAGATATTTGGAGGAAACAAATCGGAAAAAGATATTAAGAGCATTTCGCATTATGTGGAAGAGATCAATACGTATTTTACTTCTTATGCATCACTTTCTAATGATGAACTGAGAAACAAAACTACGGAATTCAAATCCCGTATTAAACAGCATGTATCAACTGTTGACAATGAAATAGCGGAACTTAAGAAAAAGGCAGAAGAGCTGGCATTTACCGAAATAATGCAAAAGGATGAAATATACCAGCAAATAGATAAACTAGGCAAGCAGCGCAATGAAAAGCTCGAAGAGGTGCTAAATGAAATTCTGCCGGAAGCTTTTGCTGTTATGAAAGAAACAGCGCGTCGTTTTGCAAACAATACAGAACTCGTTGCCACTGCTACGGATCTCGACAGGGAACTGAGTGTTAAAAAACAGCATATTACTATTGAAGGCGATAAGGTAACCTATAAGAATAGCTGGCTGGCAGGTGGCAACCTTGTTACCTGGAACATGGTGCATTACGATGTGCAGTTGCTTGGGGGTGTTGTATTACACCAGGGAAAAATTGCCGAGATGGCTACCGGTGAGGGTAAAACGCTGGTATCTACATTACCGGCTTATCTGAATGCCCTGGCCGACCAGGGAGTGCATATTGTTACAGTAAATGACTATCTCGCCAAACGTGACTCGGAATGGAATGGCACTTTATATGAATTTCTTGGGCTGACGGTAGATTGTATTGACCGGCATTATCCAAATAGTGCTGAAAGACGTAAAGCATACCAGGCCAGTATAACCTACGGAACCAATAACGAATTTGGCTTCGATTACCTGCGTGATAATATGGTTCACAATCCTGATGAAATGGTGCAGCGCAAGCATCATTACGGTATGGTGGATGAAGTGGATAGCGTATTGATTGATGATGCCCGTACGCCACTGATCATTTCGGGGCCCATATCAAAAGGCGGCGATGATCAGCAGTATATCCAGTTAAAACCCCGTGTACACCAGTTGGTGGAAGCGCAGAAACAGGTGGTGAACAAGGCGTTGATTGAAGCCAAAAAATTAATAGCTGAAGGCAAAGATGATGTTCGTGAGGGAGGGCTTGCATTGTTGCGTTCCTTCCGCGGCTTACCCAAGAATACGGCAATAATTAAATACCTGAGTGAACCCGGCATTCGCGTAAAATTGCAGAAGGTGGAAAACTTTTACATGGCCGACCAGGGAAAGCACATGCATATTGTAGATGAGGAATTATTTTTTCATATTGACGAAAAAAACAACCAGGTAGAACTTACTGATAAAGGACTGCAATACATAACAAAAGGGGGAGAAGATCCCAACTTTTTTGTACTCCCGGATCTCAGTATCCAGTTATCTGATATTGAAAAGGGCAATGATACTCCGGAAGACAAGTTGCGCAGGAAGGAAGAAGTGTTAAGTGAGTATGCGCAAAAAGCCGATCGCATACATACAGTGCAGCAGTTACTGAAAGCATATACTTTATTTGAGAATGATGTAGAATATATTGTAGTAGAGGGGCAGGTGAAAATTGTGGATGAACAAACCGGCCGTATTATGGAAGGCCGCAGGTACAGCGATGGTTTGCACCAGGCTATAGAAGCCAAAGAAAATGTGAAGGTAGAAGCTGCTACACAAACCTATGCCACCGTTACCCTGCAGAATTTCTTCCGTATGTATCATAAGCTATCGGGTATGACGGGTACTGCCGAAACGGAAGCAGGCGAGTTCTGGAGCATTTATAAATTAGATGTGGTTTCTGTTCCTACCAATATACCGGTTACACGCAAAGATGAGCAGGACCTGGTGTATAAAACCAAACGCGAAAAATATAAAGCGGTAATTGAAGAGATTGAGAAATTAAGAAACAGCGGACGCCCCTGCCTGGTGGGTACTACTTCCGTTGAAGTAAGTGAATTGCTGAGCAAAATGCTGCAGGCAAGAAAAATACCGCACAATGTATTGAATGCAAAGCAACATGCGCGTGAAGCACAGGTAGTGCTGGAAGCCGGCTTAAACGGGGCTGTTACCATTGCCACCAACATGGCAGGTCGTGGTACCGATATAAAATTAGGCGCTGGGGTTAAGGAAGCAGGGGGGCTTGCTATTATTGGTACGGAAAGACATGAGTCACGCCGTGTAGACAGGCAGTTGCGTGGTCGTGCCGGACGCCAGGGCGACCCCGGTACTTCACAGTTTTATGTATCGCTCGAAGACGACCTGATGCGTATGTTTGGCAGTGAACGTATAGCTTCGCTGATGGACAGGATGGGGTATAAGGAAGGCGAGGTGATTCAACACAGTATGATCACCAAAAGCATTGAGAGAGCGCAGAAAAAAGTAGAAGAAAATAATTTCGGTATCCGCAAACGCCTGCTTGAATATGATGATGTGATGAACAAGCAGCGCAATGTGGTATATACAAAACGCGAGCATGCATTGTTTGGCGACCGCCTGGCGCTTGACCTTGATAATGCTTTTTATAATGTTTCGGAAGGCTTAATTAATTCTTTCCGCGAACAGGAAGATTACGAAGGTTTTAAACTGGCTGCAATCATTCATTTTGGTATTGATACTGCTATTACGCATGATGATTTTATAAAGGGGGATATTAATAAAGTGGCGGAAAGCTTATATAGTGAAGCATCTGCGCACTACCAGGAGCGTAAAGAAAACTTAACGCAACAATCAATGCCCGTATTTCAGAATATTAAGCTCATGCAGGGCAATCATATTGAAAATGTGGTGGTGCCTTTTTCGGATGGCAAAAAGGGAATCCAGGTACTGGCAAACATGAAAAAAACCTTAGAATCGAAAGGAACGGAATTGGCAAACGCCCTGGAAAGAACCATCACGCTTGCCGTTATTGATGATGCCTGGAAAGAACACCTGAGAGCAATGGATGATTTGAAGCATAGCGTGCAAACAGCAGTATACGAGCAAAAAGATCCTTTGGTTATATATAAAACCTCCGCGTTTGAAATGTTTCGTAACATGGATGGAGATGTGAACAGGGATATCGTTTCCTTCCTTAGCCATGCTGCTATTCCGGTTGAGCAAAATGCGGGACAGATAAGGGAAGGCAAAGAACAAAAAACCGACATGAGCAAGATGAAGGCCAACAAAGATGAGATTGATGCCCGGGGCGATGATTACGCGGCAAACGAAAATGATTATTTTGATCCTTCCGGCGCGGCCACAAAACAGGAACCGGTTAAAGTTGGACCTAAGATCGGACGAAATGATCCTTGCCCCTGCGGCAGCGGTAAAAAATACAAGCAGTGTCATGGAAAGGAAGCGTGAGGCAGATAACAATGTTTATTGTTGAGTTAACCATAGTATGCCGTACCATTTTGTAATGGGACAACAGGCAATGGCGAATATTGAATAATGAATCACCATTCATTTCTCATTTCTCAAATCTTAAATATCAAATATCAAATTTGGATATTGCCTCTTATATTGATCATACCATATTAAGGCCCGATACAACTATAACTGAAGTTGAAAAACTTTGTCATGAGGCGCTTGAATATCATTTCGCAGCAGTATGCGTTCCACCCGTATACGTAAAGAAAGCAGTGAAATTGCTTGCTGGTTCCACAATAAAAACGGCTACTGTAACAGGATTTCCTTTTGGGTATTCAGCCATTGAAGCAAAACTGGCGGAAGTGGTATTGGCTATAGTAGA
>CAMPJQ010000366.1 GCA_946886925.1 uncultured Terrimonas sp. | reverse complement strand
AAAAAACATTGTATGGCGGGCAAGAACAGCTGCGGCATTGCCCTTGCTGGCCCAGATCATCGGCGATCCCGCAGCAAATCCCAATCAGCAATTGAAATTTTTCCGTGCCTTTGATTTTTATAAGGATGATGAAAAACAAAAGGTATTGCTATCCTTACTTGAAGGGCATCACCCACAGCAGGGCTATATTGATGCGCTTACACTCCTGCAGCTTGATGCCAAAATACCGCGTACGGGCGTTGTTAAAAATGCTGTACAGAAGGGGTTAAACAGTGTGGCCCAAACACAGTTGTATATTGACCTGGTGAGAAAATACGCGCTGAAAGACAAAAACACAGAGCTTCTGGAACTAGTGAAGCAAAACAACAATGAGGCAACAAAAGCAGATGCTTTACGACTGCTGCTTGAATTGGGAGGTAGCGGGCTTATTGCTGAAACATTGCAACAAAAAAATGAGGCTTCCTCACAAATGATAAGCCTGCTGGGTAAAGCAGGCAGTGATGCTTCAAGAAATCTGCTGCAGCAGTTCCTTATCAATAAAAACAACCCGGTTCAATTAAGAACGGGAGCAGTAGAGGCATTTGCTACAGGCAGATCGGGAGAAACCAGCCTGCTCCAACTGGTGAAAAACAAAAAACTACCTGAAGACCTTAACGCCATTGCTACAAACATCTTTACAAAAACACACAGGAAAGATTTGAAGGAAGAAGCTGCCAAATACCTCGCTATAAAACTACAAACCAATAAGCTGCCTGCTATCCCGGAACTAATGGCAATGAAAGGCAATGCAGATTCCGGGGCGGTTGCCTTTGCAACTTACTGTGGTTCGTGCCACCAGGTAAAAGACCAGGGTATTGCTTTTGGACCCGACCTTTCTGAAATTGGTTCAAAATTATCGAAAGACGCATTATATACTTCTATTCTTGAACCCTCGGCAGGCATTAGCTTTGGATTTGAAGGATATGCCTTTAAATTGAAAACCGGTGCCTCGGTGTCGGGATATATTGCCAGCCAAACCGAAGAAGAGATCAGTATTAAAATGATCGGCGGGATTATTGAAAAATATAAGAAATCGGATATTGTTTCCAAAACCCTTTATGACCAGTCTTTAATGCCACAGGGTTTAGCAGAAGGTATGGGAACGCAGCAACTGGTAGATATTGTAGAATACCTCAGCGGGTTAAAAAGAAAATAAGTAATTTAAAACGTCCGGGTGAAGCCGGGTTGTTCGGCGAAAATAATTTATTGCGCTTTAAAAGGAGCTGCTTTATACACGGGCACTGTGCTGCATGGCTCGCCATACATCAGGCTTTTAACCACGGGACGTAATTTTTGTGTAATGGCTGCATAGGCAGCTTCCGGCAGTACCACATCGCCGCATCCTTTTATAACAATTCTTTTGTCAGCATAATCGCCGGCACTTATATTTGAAATATTATTGAGCATCAATGTTTGAAGTAAATCCTTTTCACTGCCAAATACAATGTCTTTGGCAAATGGCTGCAAATGAGAAACAGCAAGCATATAAGCCCACATAGGTATTATGGCGTCCGCGGTATTGATTAATGCAATGTATTTTCCATTGTATTGCTGCCAGTCTGTGCCCTTTAGTGCTTCCCTAAAATCCTTTTCTTTTAAAATCAATCCCTTAAACAGGTAATCTTTTATATCAAAAGTTGCTGTTTCCACTTTAGGATAAAAGGTCTCCAAATCTATTGTAACAATGCCGCTTTCGGCTACTTTGTTAATTATTTCATCATTCATATCGCAAAGTTACCGAAATAAAAAAAGTCGCCAACTTTAAGCCGGCGACTCTTTTATGATAGATAGTATCGTCATCAATACCCGGCTTTCATACGGGTATCTTTTACGGTTGCTGCTTCTTTTAATGCCTGCATCACCGCATAACCCATCGTTTGCTTCATTTGCATGGCTGCTGCTTTGCGCTGTTCTTCAACGTTGGCAGCATCATTTGGCAAAGCTCCTAAATTTCTTACATGCAATGCATACACCCCGGTATTGCCGGCAAGTGGAGGCGATACTTTTTGCTGGTAATTTTTATTTAGCGCCGCTCCTATCAATATTAATTCATTCCCGAACTGCGGTTTAAAATTATCTGCGAACCGTATACTGTCTGCCTGCTGAACCTGCTGGCCCGTATTTTTTGCCGCTTCCTCAATGGAGGCGTATTTACCAAATTTAGCAACAAGCTGAGCCGCTTTCTTTTTATTCCGTAATTGCGGTTCTACTGCTACCCTTGCTTCTGCGGCAGATTGCAAGCCCTCTTCTTTTTCGCCGGTTATAAGTGCTACTACATACTGGTCGCCTACCGATATGGGATCCGAAACCGTTCCCGGCTTATTGCTGTATATCCATTTAATAAACGCCCTGGATGTTCCAATTCCCGTGATTTGGTAATCCATATCTTTTACACTTTCTGCCAGGCGTTTATTGAGTTTTTCCTTTGCCACATTGTCGTTAAAAGCCCTGGCTGTACGGCTTACAGAAGCAAATTGCGTGGCTGCTGCAGAGGCCGCACGATCTGTTTCCACGCTTGCTTCAACCGGCTTTGATAAATAGGCAATTTTATATGCCTGTTCAAAATTTTTCTGATCCTGAATTTCAATATAGTGATAACCGTATTGTGTTTTTACAACCCCCTTATCTCCTGTTTTTCCTTCAAAGCAAAAATCGTTAAACTCTTTTACCATTTGACCATTTGGAAAATAACCCAAATTACCAAACACTGCTTTTGATCCTTCGTCATCCGAATATTTAGTAACCAATAATTCAAAAGAAGCGCCGCCCGCAATTGCCTGCTGTATACTGTCTATTCTTTTTTTGGCAACAGAATCGGCAAGTATCGGCTGACCGGTTTGAGGGTTAACTGTTCCTATTAATATATGACGGGCTTTTGCCGAATCGGGCAATACTTTCGATCCTATCATACGGGCAATAACAATGGAGTTCCCATCATAGTAAGGACCATATACTTCACCGGGCGATAGCTGAAACAAAGAGTCTTTAACCGGTATCTGAATACGGCTTTTGCTCATATAACCGTCAAAAAACTGCGATTTTGTTCCCTGCCTTGTAACAAACACCCCTGCATCCTCTGCTTCAGCAAATGGCTTTTTCAATTCTTCCATTTTGTTCCACAAATTGGCGCTATCCTGTTTATTGGGTGCAGCATTAAACAATACATATGCAATGCTCCGGCTTCTTTCCTGTTTAAAATTGTCTTTATGCTTTTGGATATAATCGTTAATCTCCGCATCCGTAACACTCACTGATGAATCGGCAACCGTTGAATAAGACAAACCCACAAAAGAAATATCTGCCACCTGTCCTGTTATCGCATTTTGTTTTTCAATTAACCATTTGGGTATATAGGTACCATTGGTAAAAATGGTCATGAGCTTTTTTTGTATCTGGCTCAGTACAATGGGATCAATCAACTGATCATTCACCTGCCGCAGTTGGGCGGCATCCTTGCTTTTTTGCAATGTTTTAAAAGCATTGCGTGCCGCTTCAATATTATATACACCTGTTTTAGGATCTGTGAACTGTTGTTTAAATTCCTGCGGCGCATTTTCACTAAATAACAATTCTGTAAATTCTTTGGATGTAAAGTCTATACCCAGTTTCTTCGCTTCTCCGGTTATAAGTTCTTTGCTTATTAAACCATTCCATATCTGGTTTTGAATTTCCTGGCGCATTGATTCATCAATGCGGTAGCCCTGCGACTGGTACTGAGCTTCCATGGCTCTCACCCTTTCATCAAAACTTTCCCTTTCAATAGCAACGTCGTTTACTTTTCCCACGGTGGAAGACGGGGCAGTAAACAAATGGCTGCCACCTCCAACAAAAGCATCCTGCACCAAAAACCCAATTAAGCTGATACCGATGATCCCAAATACCAAAACAGCAGCTTTGTCCCGGATAGTCTGAATAATAGACATATAATAATGAGTGTATTTTTTATGGACGGCAAAAATAGGGTAATATACGTTTATCAACAAATTGTGGAAAACGACTGCAAAGCAGCATCCCTCCTGCTTTTTAAAAAGTGAATATCTGCTTGTTCCTGCAGAACAATAAAAAAGGAAGAAAGTGCGTTTATAGCAATCCACATCCTGTTGTTGATACATACCTTTTTATGTTG
>CAMPJQ010000365.1 GCA_946886925.1 uncultured Terrimonas sp. | reverse complement strand
TACGTATAGTTATGCTACAATGGGTGAGTTTATCGCCTGGATTATAGGATGGGATCTTGTATTGGAGTATGCCGTTGGCGCGGCAACCGTAAGCATTAGCTGGAGCAGGTACCTGGCTAAATTTTTAGAAGGATTTGATATTGTTTTACCTGTTTCATTAACCGCAGGCCCGTGGGATGGGGGCTTGATTAACCTTCCCGCTGTGTTGATAGTGATTTTGGTGAGTTTGCTGCTGATAAGAGGAACACAGGAAAGCGCCTGGGTTAATTCTGTTATTGTTGCGCTTAAGGTAGGGGTAGTATTGATTTTTATTATTTTAGGCTGGCAATACATCAACAAAGACAATTATATTCCCTACATTCCTGACAATACGGGCAATTTTGGAGAATTTGGTTTTAGTGGAGTAATACGGGCAGCAGCGGTGGTGTTTTTCGCATACATTGGTTTTGATGCTGTGAGCACAGCAGCGCAGGAAGCCAAAAATCCCAAAAAGGATATGCCCATAGGTATTCTCGGTTCACTGGCTGTTTGTACTATATTATATTTACTCTTTGCCCATGTAATGACCGGTGTTACCAGCTATACTTCTTTCAGAGGGCAGGATGGTATTGCACCCGTAGCCGTGGCTATTGATCATATGGGAACACCCGACAGTACAGGATTAATTCACCCGGATTATCCCTGGCTCAACCGTGCTATCATATTAGCCATCCTGGGTGGCTATGCTTCTGTTATATTGGTTATGTTAATGGGGCAAAGCCGTGTATTTTATAGTATGAGTAAGGATGGCTTACTACCTAAGGTATTTTCCAATGTGCATCCTAAATTTAAGACTCCCGCCAAGAGCAATTTGATGTTTATGCTGCTGGTGAGCTTGTTCGCCGCTTTCGTGCCAGCAAGGGTAGTAGGTGAAATGACCAGCATTGGAACTTTGTTCGCATTTATATTGGTATGTATTGGAATATGGGTAATGCGTGTAAAAATGCCGAACGCTCCAAGGGGATTTAAAACGCCACTGGTTCCTCTTGTGCCGATTTTAGGTGTTGCTACCTGCTTTTTTATGATGGCATTCCTTCCATTAGATACCTGGATCCGTTTAATTGTATGGATGATTATTGGTTTTGATATTTACCTTTGGTATGGAGTTTATCACAGTAAACTTTCGGGCGGTCAGCCTCAAACTTTAAAGCAGGGTAATAAGATAGTGGGGTATAGCGGGTTGTTTTTATCGGTGAGCTTAATTGTAATAGCGTTTGTTCACCATAGTATTACAGGAGGAGCGGATGTGTTTATTTTCTATTTTTCACTCATCTTTGCCGCTGTCCATGCCACACTATATCTACTCAGAATAATTAAAAAATGATCGCAGATTATTTGTACAACAACCGCTTCCCTATAGGAGGCGGTTGTTTTGCTACCTGAACCTGTTATTCTTTACAAGGCACTTCTGCCAATACTATATTGCTGTTGAACTGCAGGGCGCTTATATCTTTAAAAATCATTTTGCCGTTGTTTTCCTCTACATCCCCAAAACCTTCCACCCAATTATTTCCCTTTTTCAAAAATGCTACTTCTCTTACTGAACTTATTCCTTCCGATATAAAACTATATTCCGCGAAAAGAGTATCACCTTTGATAATGCCCTGTATGGTTCCTGTATTGCTGTCTTTTTCATAAAGACGGTATTCCAGTTCGCCCGTAGCCGTATTGTCATTGATGTCTATATTCATTGTTACACTGTCTTTGTTATTGACATAGCTATAGCAATAGGCGGTTTTAGTTGCAATGCCAGTATTGCCAGGCGCTTTTTTTTGAGAAGTATTGGTGCAGGAAAATATACTCATTGTAAAAATTGTGAGAAGCGGTATCGTATATTTCATATCGTGAATTTAATCTGGTTCATTTTTAAATTTAAAATACAAAAGCCCTTGTTCGTACTTTGAGGGAGGGGTGAGAACTGAGTAGTAAGAGGTAAGTATTAAGTCATATCTGATCCTGAAAAATATAAAGGTAGCAGGGCTTTTACATCGTCAATAACAAATATTTTTCCTTCCATTCCACCTAATAATAAGCGGATGGGTTGTTGCTGACGCATTTCATACTCCAACAGGCTTTGTCTGCAAATGCCGCATGGCGCCAGGGGATGCCTGCTTTTACCATTGTTTTTATTGAAATAGCTGATGGCGATAGTAAGCAATGATATGCCTGGGTATAAGGAAGCAGCAGCGGACAACAGCACCCTTTCGGCACATATTCCCGCCGGGAAGGATGCATTTTCCTGGTTGGTTCCGGTGATCGTTTTTCCGTTTTGTAATACAGCAGCAGCACCTACACAGAACCGGGAATAGGGTGCGTAGGCAACCTGGGTTACTTCCCTGGCTTTTTTAAACAGCGCCTGATCGGCTTCGGGCAGCAACTCAAGAGCATTCCATACTTCGTAAGAAAAGGAAATCTGTTCTTTTTTCAACTGATTTTTTTTAGTCAGATGATTCACGGTAAGGTTCATGTACTTACATCTTACTACTTATCACTTACCACTATTTTATTGTTTTGAACAACCGCTTCCACCTGGGGCCGCCATCCCAACTGAACCATATGAGGGAGGCTTTGCCCACCACGTGGTCCTCGGGTACATAACCCCAGAACCTGGAGTCCTGTGAATTGTGG
The DNA here is from genome assembly GCA_946886925.1 of uncultured Terrimonas sp. The sequence goes on along the minus strand of CAMPJQ010000365.1, from coordinate 1,509 downwards.
CGATTATCTCCCATCATCCAGAAATAATCCATTTTAAAAGTATATTGGTTGGCTGGCTTACCGTTGATGATGAATTGCCCGTCTTTTTCTTCTAATGTATTGTGTTCGTAAACCGCAATGATCCTCCTGTAAAATGCAATATTTTCCGGCGTAAGCGTAATAGTGGTCCCTTTTTTGGGAACCCATATTGGCCCGTAAAAATCTTCACTCCATTTGTAATGCGCTGTATCATTGGGAAACACATTTGGATTAGATAGTTTTACATCCTTTGTCACGCTTTGTACATAAGGCAGTTTTTTCATCCGTTCTGCCTCCTCCGCGCTGAGATCAATCATATAATTCATATCATTGCCTACGAGCAACTGCTGCCTTTCGGGGTCGGTTTCTACATGAAAATCTTCCTTTAATACATCTTCATCAAAATATTGTCCTTTGGTTTGCACACCATAAAAAGTTGCGGAAGCTTCAGGCACATATCCGGGTTTGCCATTGATATACAAAATTCCTTCTTTTAGCTGCAGGGTATCTCCCGGAATGCCTACGCAGCGTTTAATAAAATTTTCTCTTTTATCTACAGGTCTTACTATTATATCATCTCTTTGAAGCAGGGCTTCGCGGTTGCCTCCATACTGGTCTCTGAGTACATCATAATAATTGAGGTTCGACTGGTATTCACCTATTACGGTATCGCCAACCGGATAATTGAATACCACCACATCATTGCGTTTTACCGGGGTGGTCCATAAACGTTTATAAGGAAGTTTAATCCATTCTAAATAAGATTTGCCACCTGTTATAGGTGCAGTATGATGTACAAAAGGAATAGCCAGAGGGGTATTCGGAAGCCGTGGACCGTAGCTCATCTTGCTTACAAACAGAAAATCGTTTACCAGGAGCGTTTTTTCCATGCTGCCTGTTGGAATAACATAGGCTTCAAAAATAAAAGTGCGTATGATAGTGGCTGCGACTACTGCAAAAACACCTGCATCAATCCATTCCCTTGCAGAAGATTTTTTGTAGTTTTTCACCACGGCATTGCCGGCATATCTTTCATTTTTCGAATACCCGAGGTAGGGTAAATATATGAAAGGAACAAACACCGTTGCTGCATGATGCAGCAAAGAAAAACGGCCGAAATGCTCTACAAAACGGATAAATATCCAGATTGTAACAAACTGCCCAACTATAGGTATGAATTGCAAAAAAAACCAATACCTTTTTAATGGCATTTTTTCTATCATGCACCAGGTGTTGTAAAACGGAACCAATGCTTTCCAGGGCTCAATTCCAGCTTTTTTAAACATGCCATATAAACCAATAAGAGAACCAATCGTTGCTAAAATAAAAAGGGTCCAGCCTAAACTCATGTAACTCTGTTTTTATGAAGTTGCCAAAAATAGTACAAATAGCTGATTAAGGGGATATGTCGTTGATTATACTAAAATGTTACAGCAAAAGACAGACACCTGTGTTAAATAAAATTTAACAGCTACTACTACAGTATTAAAT
>CAMPJQ010000364.1 GCA_946886925.1 uncultured Terrimonas sp. | reverse complement strand
GTTGTATACGCTGCCATATAAATGAACTGCAAATATACCAATAAAATCCTTAAACTTAAGTTATAAGTCTTTTGTAGTAAAACTACGCAACGATAGCCAAAGAGGAGCGATCATCCATAATAGCAATACAAAAATGGCAAGTATAATGCCTGCCTGGGTGCCAAAAAAATTTCTGAATATAGCGCCGGTATAGCCCATTAGCGCCGATACATCCATTTGCAGCAGAATCAATATTCTGCTGAGGTCGATAGGATTGAACGCGCTTACCGCTACCATCGCTTTTTCCAATGGATAATCTGCAAACTGGAATAAAAGAAACAATATTAAACCATCAAAAAGAATTGAAAAATACAACCAGAGTAAAATCACCTTTCCAATACCTTTTGCCTTATCTCTTGTGGTAACAGAGGCGAGTATGGCAATAGAAACGAAGATAACAGATAGAAAAAGCCCGGTGATCAGCATCATTATGCCGGTTGGTGAAGCCTGGTAAATAAGAATGGGTACGCCTGCCCCGATAAAAAAAGACAGGGAAAGAGAGACGGCAAGCCCGGAAAATAAGCTAAGCCAGATTGTTTTTCTTTTCAGTGGCTGGCTTACTAATAATTCAATAAATTCGGAACTGTTGTAAATGTATATGGTAGAAAAAACAATGCTTACTAACGGAACGATCAGCAATATGATATTGAGTAAACTTAATAGTCCTTTTGATGCGTTATCTTCCAGAGTGAACACACTTAACGACATCACCAGTAAAAAAGCGGTATAAGCAATTACAATTTTATTGCGGAGTATGTCGGCAATAACATATTTAATAATTTTCCTCATAGTAAATTAATTTGTCATTATACTGGCAATGGCCCTGGTTAGTTGCATTTCCCCTGTATCGGCGCGCAATGCTTCAATGCTTTTGTGGAATTTTAATTTTCCTTCCTGCATGTAAATAACCTGTGTAATAAGATCATCCAGTTCACTTAAAACATGCGATGTAATTAAAATGAGCTTCCCTTTTTCTTTTTCGGCAATGATCTTTTCTTTTAATATGCCAGAGGCCACAGGGTCGAGTCCCGCAGTAGGTTCATCCAGTATTAAAACGGACGGATTGAAAAGGAAAGCCAGCGACGCGCTTACTTTTTGGCGGGTGCCGCCCGATAATGTTCTCATACGTTTGTTCATCAGGACATTTAAATTAAATGCCTCAATCAGTTCTTCATCGGGGCTGGCGTTTTTAGCATGACGGATATCCCGCATCATATCCAACACCTGCCCAATAGTCATGTTCTCCGGATATCGGCCAATCTGGGGCATATAACCTATATCCTTGCGGTATTTCCAGTCGTGTAAAATGTTTTTTCCATTAAAGGTGATGAAACCGCTGTCGGGAACCACCATCCCAAGGATGGTTTTAACCAGGGTAGTTTTACCGCTGCCGTTGGGTCCAATTAATGCAATGCATTCACTCCTGTTACAGGTTACTGATACATCGTCAAGAGCTTTAAGCTTCCCAAATTTTTTCGATACATTACTGGTAATAATCATAATGGCAGGGGTTTCATTAAAGGATGATCATCTTTCAGGTTTTCGGGGGTAAGACTGGGCAAAAGTTTTTCTGTTTTATCGAGCAATGTGGTTATGAAGCTGCGGAACAACATCATTGCCGGCGGATTTTTCTCAATGATCATCGAATACATGCTTACCGGCCGGTATGGGACATCGCCAATTTTGTCTTTATTCAGATCATATCCTTCGTATTTATCCCAATAGTTATTTTTAAAAGTATTAAGAACGAGGGAGCCATTGGTTCCCATATCAAATGTGTTGTTGATAAAATTGTTTTTTTCCAGTTTGATATCCATACAACTCGCCTGCATTTTTATGGCCCAGCCGTTGTCCTTAAAAACATTTTTATACATTTCAATACGGCTTGAGCCATCCATAAATATACCGCTGGTATTTTTTTCAAAGTAGTTTCCTTCTATATCACTGTCCGAAATCTCTTTTAACAGCAAACCGTATGCTGCGTCACCCCAGTTGTCTTCAAAGCGGTTGTTCTTCATTGTTACATTGCGGGTATACATTACCGCTACACCTGCACCGTTGTTACGGAAAATATTGCTTGTGTACGTGTTATTATGAGAAAACATAAAATGCAATCCATAGCGCAGGTTTTTTTGAACCGTATTTTTTTCGATCAGAGAATGGGTTGCAAATTCTAAGTAAATGCCATCCCTGTGGCCTGCAATACTGTTGCCGCTGATGTGAATGCTGTCGCTTTTCCAGCAGTGAATGCCGTTACCGGACAATTGTGTTGCTATGCTGGAGGCAGTTATCCTGTTGTTTTGTATAGTACACTGTTGTGCCTGCTGTGAATAAATGCCAAAAAAGTTATCTTCCAGTATATTGTTTATAACAGTAACGTGATGTGTATTGTAAATTTTAATGCCTGCAAAATCCACCATAGAGGAATGCCCTGAATTCCGGATAAGGAACCCGTCAACAGTTACATTCGGTGATCTTACAGACAGGAGTTCATATTTTTTTTCTCCCTCCAATACCGGGTGATTGATTCCTTTAAGCACAATGGACTTGTTGATGATAATATTGCCCTGCCGGTATACGCCTTCATTTACCAGCACCGTATCGCCGGCGGCAGCCATATCAATGCCTTGTTGTATACCCGTAATTGTTTGCCCTTTTCCAACTTTTATGGTTTTGGCAAACGATTGTGCGGGGAATATCGTTGCAAGTACAAAGTATAATGTCATTAATCTTTTCATGTCACGTATCACTTTCCGTACGTCATCAATATGCCTTAGGGCATTATGTCTTTCCAGGATACAGCGGTACCTGTAAAATTTTCTATGGCAGTTTTTTGATTGTCCGCATTGGAAAAGGCTGCTATATTTCCACCCATGGGGCTTTTTAACTGGTCGCTTTTTACCAGCAGCGCGTTTTCAGCACTAATCCATTGTTCGGGACTGCTGAAATTGGCCAGGTAATAATTTTTAACGGCGCTTTTATCCCATCCCGGCGCGGCGGTAAATGCAATCATGCAATGTGTATCATCAAACTTGTATACTTTTCCTTTTTGTGTAATGAGCTCGCAGGCAAAGCGGGTATCGCTTACCGTCATTTTGCAAAATGAACATTGATCAACGCCCGCCTGTATGGGCTGTGGGCCGGTATTGCACGACTGGAGTAATATAAACAACAGTGCAACCGGCATTATGGAACCGGCGGACGTATAGTTTCTTTTTTCTTTTTTTTGCCTGCGCGATTCCCTTATGCTGCATAATAATAAAATCGCTCCAACGCCTATAAATATCCATCCTCCAATAGCCGGAATGGAGTATGCACCAAAATTGAGCAACTGTTTGAACCCGATGAGTGGCGGCTGATATGCCATGCCCGGTACTATGATGGCTGCATTGGGATCGAGGTTATGTCCATAATCGTATTCCCATTTCCAAAAATCCACCATGGATACAATGCCAAAAAGAATAAAAAGAATAAGTACGGTATACAATAAACGCCGCTTACCGGTAAGGGCAGTTGCGAGTATAGCGAGGCTAAAAAAAGCGATGAGGTAGGGCAATATTTTAAACTCAATAAAATCGTCGGTATGTAAGGTTTTCATGCCAATGTAGTGGTTCAGCCCATTGATGATATCTACATTTCCTGCCAGCTTGTTGGCAAATATGAGCAGGCGTAATCCTTCGGGGTATTGCGGAGCATCAAGGTCTATTTGCCAGATAGGCATAAAATTAACCGCAAATAATGCTATGGCACAAATGCCCAGTAATATGCGGATGCTGCCTTGTATGCTGTTGCGTTTCATAATATCAAATTAAAAGAGAACGGAATGCAGTTGCTGCTTTTGTATAGCAGGCACCCGCATTCCGTTTAAAAATGATTATTTACCTGCAGTTGTATCACTTGCGGGCATATTGGTGCCTGTGCTAAAAGTAAGGGGAACCTTGCTTCCTGCCGGTGATACTCTTAAATAGCCGGTCATCTCCTGATGCAATGCACTACAAAAATCGGTACAATAAAAAGGAAAAATACCGGTACGGTCAGGTACCCATTTAAGAGTGGTGGTTTCACCAGGCATTATAAGCAGTTCGCCGTTGTTAGCTCCTTTTATAGCAAAACCATGCGGCACGTCCCAGTCCTGTTCAA
>CAMPJQ010000363.1 GCA_946886925.1 uncultured Terrimonas sp. | reverse complement strand
CCACCCATAACCGTGCACTATCGCTTTAACAAGCTGGTGCATCATCCCAAAATAGAGCTGGCCGGGCTTAATGAAGAGCAGTTGGAAGAAAAATTGCGCACACCGTTGAATCCTCCCCAGGGAACGATGCCGGGCAGCCGTAAGCTGAAGCTTGAAGATAATGATGCGGTAGTGTTTACGGGAGGTACCAATATAGCTGATTTTCGCAAAAACGGTTACTTAGAAACCTTATTGATCGCCGCCAGTCCTGGCATACCCCTGCATTTCCGCAATATGGCCTGGGAAGGAGATGTAGCGTCGGAACAATACCGCGAAACGGGCTTTGGGGGATGGGTAAGCAATTTAGACAGTGTGGGTTGCAACGTGCTGTTTGTGCAGTTCGGTCAAATGGAATCTTTACAGGGAGAAGATTCCCTGCCGGGATTTATCCGTAACTACAAACGTTTGCTCGACAGTGCCCGGAAAGACGACAGGCAGATCATTGTGGTTTCTCCTGTTCCGTTCGAAGCCAAAGCACTTAAATTATCGGGGAAACGGGCAGAAAGCATACCGCTTGTTCAGGCGCCTGTAGATAAATATGCGGCAGCCATTAAACAGATGGCCGAAGAGGAGGGTTATGCGTATGTAGATCTGTACCGCCGGATGAAAACACCCCACCTGCAGGAAAACTATACCACCGATGGGATACACCTTACTGCAAAGGCGCAGCAACTGGCAGCGGAGCTGATGATGAAGGAGCTGAACCTGCCTGATGTGTATAAAGCGGATTATGAACCTTTGCGCAAACAGGTACAGGATATGAATGCCATATGGTTCCGGTACTGGCGGTCGGGCAACTGGGCCTTTATTTACGGCAGCGAGCTGGTGCAGCCGTTCAGCCGCGACTGGAAAGACAGGAACCACAGGATACTTCCGGAAGAAAGGAATGCGCTGGATACCTATCTTAAAGAAGCGGAGCAACGCGTTCGTGAGGAAAGCGATAAGTTATAACACGTAAAAAAATACATGAATTATTGCTCTGAAACAACCCGGTCAAAAATCAGCGGGTTGATGTATTGCCGAATTCTAACGCCGCTGTTGCTGGCTGCACTCATTTGCATCGGTTCCTGCAAACAACCGGTGCAGGCGCCTGTGCCCGGCAAGCAGCAAGCTTCCGATATACATGATCCTGTACCGCCGCAAAATATTATGTCGGTAGCACCATCGGAAACAGACAATTCGGTTGAAGCAGAGCTGGCGTCTTTTAAGGTTGCCGATGGGTACAACATTCAATTGTATGCGTCGGAAGCGCTGGGTATCGCCAACCCCGTAGCGATGCGCTGGGATGAACGCGGCAGGCTATGGGTTTTATGCACTACTACCTATCCTCAACCCGAACCCGGCAAAAAGCCAAATGATAAGCTTTTTATTCTTGAAGATACCGATAACGATGGCGTAGCCGATTCCTCAGCTGTGTTTGCCGACAGTTTGACCATCCCGCTTGGTTTTGAGCTGGGTCATGGCGGCGTATACATGGGGCAGCAAACCGAGCTCATATTTCTTGAAGACACCAACAATAATGGAAAGGCCGACAAACGGTCGGTGATCTTTTCGGGCTTTGGTACCGGCGATCTGCACCAAACGATCAATTCATTTACCTGGAGCCCCGGCGGCGACCTGTTTTTTTCGCAGGGCCATAATATTTACAGTCGCGTTGAAACCCCCTGGGGAATAAAACGGCAAAACAGGGCCGGAATATGGCGGTACCGCCCTGCTACCGGTAAGCTGGATAATTTCTTCGACTGGTCTACTGCCAGCGTTAATCCCTGGGGAATGAACTTTGATGATTGGGGCAATATGTTTCACAAAGCCAATGATCCGCCGTTGTATTATTCGGTGCCCGGATTAATTGAAAATTCCAAACGCAGTTACCTGCCGGAAATAGGAAGCCTCGAGATCAAAGGTTCGGGACTGGCGATCGTGCGTACCGCACACATGCCCAAAGACCTGCAGGGCGATTTTATAATGGCCGGCTATTACAATAACCGGGTAGAGCGGATGAAGGTAAGCGATGATGCTTCGGGGTTCAAAGCCCGGCTTGTTGAACCGCTGGTCATCTCTTCCAGCAGGAGCTTTCGCCCGGTAGAAGTGCATGTGGGGCCCGACGGCGCCATTTATGTGCTCGACTGGTACGACCCGATCATTGGTCATTACCAGGCATCTTTGCGGCACCCCGACAGAGACAAGCTGCGGGGCCGCATCTGGCGCATTACAGCCAAAGGCAGGCCGCTGGTGAAACCGCCGCAACTGGCAGGGCGACCTGTTGCAGAATGGATTGATCATCTGAAGTCGCCCGAATTTTGGGTACGGTACCAGGTAAAACGGCTGCTTGCCGCTGCGCCTGCGGATACGGTTGTTGCAGCGGTTAATGCATGGATCCCAAAGCTTGATTCGAAAGACATGGCGTACGAACATTACCTGGTGGAGGCGGCAGGCGTGCTCGAAAGCCACGATGCAGTGAATGAAGACCTGGTTGCCCGGTTAATGAAAGGAAAACAGCCAGGCGCAAGAGCCTATGCAGCACAGGTGATCTCCAAATGGCACGACCGCATGACCGATCCGCTGCATGCGCTTCGGTTGTTGATAAACGATAGCAACCCACGGGTGAGGCTACACGCGCTGGTAGCATTGAGTTATATACATGATGAACAATCCATAGCGGTTGCTGCTCAAATGTTCGATCATCCCACAGATCAATTCCTTCTTTATGCCTGGGAAAAAACAGTATACACGCTGCGCCCTGTATGGGAAAAAGCTTTGCGCCAGGGAAATATCCGCTTCAGCAAACCCGCTCACCTGGCCCACGTAATTGCCGGTGATCCGCCCGCCTGGTTTCCTGCAAACCGGCTTACGGAACTGATAGCATTAAAAGATGTACCGCCAACAGAAAAAACAGGGCTCTTGCTGGCATTGGCGCAGGCCGACAGTGGCGCTCATGTAAATGATGTGATCCGGCGTGGAACCGAATTAAAAGACGCGGTATTGTTCGATAGATTATCTGCGCTCCACCCGCAACCGCTTTCAAACGAGACTGCAGGTTATTTAACGGAAGTGTTGAATGATGCAAATGCAACAGCACTTAAATTAGCTGTACTGAAGCTGCTGAAAAACTGGCAGATCAAACAGGCTGGTGCTGCGGTCAGTCAGCTTGTGCAAAACAAATCGCGGGCAGTTGAGATCCGGGCTGCAGCTATACAGGCATTGGCGCAATTGGAAGGGGTGAGCGCTGCGCCGCTGCTCAAAACACAGGTCAGTGCCGGCGATAGTCCCCGTGAAATAAAACTGGCAGCTTTAAAAAGCCTGAGTGCACTGGATTTAAATATGACCGTGAGCCTTACCCTTGATGAGATGCAGCGCTCAAAAACCGTGGAGGAAATGCTGGAGATCATTTCGCCGGTTACAGAGCAACAGGGAGGCCTTGCATTGATTACAAGCCAGGTAAAAAAACAAACGATTTCCGCTGAGGCAGCCAACCTTATGCTGGAAGCGTTAGCCCATAAAGGAATAGAAGCACCCGGTTTGCGCAGGCAGTTGAATACCATTGCAGGCAAAGCATCTACTGTTCCTGCGGGCTATGATAGTGATTATATAAGTCAATTGATAAAGTTGGTGAAGGACAGCGGTGATGCAGCGCGGGGAGAGCAGGTGTATTTGCGCCAGCCCTCCTGTGCTTCCTGTCATACCATTGGTGGTAAGGGCGGCAATATAGGCCCCAATCTTTCTGCGCTGGGCAGGGGTTTGTCGCCGGAGGAAATAGCAATTGAAGTATTGTGGCCTTCACAAAACATCAAAGAAGGATATAGCCGCGTAACGGCAACAACTGCCAACGGTGAGATCATACAGGGCATCAAACTGGCTGAAGATGCGGACAATATCCGGATCAAAACGGCCACCAATGGAAATGTAAGTGTTAGCAAAAAGTCGCTGAAACATGTTGAAGAAGAAGGTTCCTTAATGCCCGGCGGTTTGCTGGATGGCGCCGGAAGAGAAGAGTTGGCTGATCTTATAAAATACCTAAGCATGCTGGGGCGGAGGTAGTAAATCAGCGTTACAACAATTGACTTAGAGGATATGTATTGTATTTGCATTACCAAATGCGCTACCAGCAAATTTTTTCCCGTTATTTGTGTTTACATGCGG
>CAMPJQ010000362.1 GCA_946886925.1 uncultured Terrimonas sp. | reverse complement strand
GGCTTACAGTCAGTACCCTGCGCAAGCCCCATTTCCCCAGGTGCGGGCTATCCGACTTTTTCATCATTACAATAGGACGAGCCCTGGAAAATTTTAACGCAGGATAAATGCCGGAGATAAAACTAATCAGCAGGCTGAACACCAAAAATGCAATGTATACATAAACATTAAAATCCAAATCAAATTTTAAATGCTTATTGATCCATAAGTGTAGAAAGGCGCTTTTTAGAAGAAATAAAAAGCAATTAGCGAGTAATAAGGAAAGGAATACAGTGAGCATTGTATCGCATAAAAACTGGATGATAAGATCTTTTCTGTATGCTCCTATTACTTTACGGAGCCCGATCTCGCCCGACCGTGTAATGCTCCTGGCAACAGATAAGCTTGTATAATTCAAACAGGAAGTCAATAATATCACTAAAACCAGGCCTCCAAGAATGTAGTAAACAAAGAGAGGTAGTGAGTTGGTAGGAGAATTGTTGACAGGCGGACCCGGATTAATTTTTGTTAACGGTTGGAAGGTCAATCTTGACTCTTTTACTTGTTGGTTTTTATTGTCTTTAAAATGTTGCGCCGTGATTTGATTAAGCGCATTCCTGAGATCTTTTTCATTGGCAGTTTTTTTTAAAAGAACGTAAGCAAAAGTTCCGTAGTCGTTACTCCAATCGTCAGTAAGGTTTTCAATTTTATTTTGCGCATACAGTTGGTCCAGTGTAGCCGCTGACATAATTGCATCAAATTTCAGGTGCGATTTATAACCATGATCGGCAAATACGCCTGTTATCCTAAACAAACCCCAGTCTACGAAAGGGGTGCCTTCATCTGTCCATTCATTCAGTCCCCTGTCTGAAAACTTAATCGTTTTGCCAAGAGGATCCTGCTTGCCAAATAGCTGTTCAGCAGCCTTGTGCGAAATCACTATCGAGCCGGGTTTTTGTAATGCAGTAGCAGCATCACCGTATTCCAGGTCATAACTGAAAACTTTAAAAAAAGATGATGTTGAAAAATATCCCTTTATTTCAGCATATCGAAGATCATAAACCGCATCGCCTCCAAAACCTCTTCTCAGGAATACGGCGTCTTCTACAGCCGGAAAATCCGATGCCAGTTTGCCTGCATCCGGGAATGGTATTGTTGCTCTTAATCTTTCCTGATTTAAAGGCGTAGTAGCAATGCGGTATATCCTCTCTTTATTTTTATGATAGTTGTCATAAGACAGTTGGTCAGCGAACATTAAGATCATCAGCATACTAACCGACATGGCGACTGCCAGTCCGAATATATTGATAAAAGAAAATGCTTTGTACTTTATAAGGTTTCGCCAGGCGACTTTAAAATAATTTTTTATCATGATTGTAAGTTTTGAGCTGTCAGCAACTTGTCCGCCGCAGCGGATCAGCTTTCAGCAGGTAATAATTTTACATTTGCCCGGCGGTCTGACGCTCTTTTGATCGCTTACCGACCGCTACATTTTCAAATTAATCTCATTCTGTGCGCAACGATTTCACCGGGTTGGCTATAGCTGCTTTTATGGCCTGGAAGCTTACCGTAAGCAATGCTATGGCCAGGGCAATTATTCCGGCTATGATAAATACACCTCCGCTTAATTCAATCCTGTAGGCAAAATCTTCCAGCCATTTGTTCATTGCATACCATGCAATGGGTATAGCAATGCACAATGCGATGAGTACAAGCTTCAAAAAATCTTTGGACAGTAAGACAACAATGCCTGCTACACTGGCTCCAAGCACTTTGCGGATGCCAATTTCTTTGACGCGCTGGCTGGCAGAGAAAGTAGCAAGGCCGAACAAGCCGAGACATGCAATGACAATTGCAAGTATGGAAAATAACAAAGCGATTTGTCCCTGTTTTTCTTCCGCTTTATACTGTTGTGCAAAGTTCTGGTCAAGAAAATGGTATGTAGCCTGGTTCGTTTTGTCAAACTGGCGGTATACTTTATCAATGTAAGCAAGTCCCTGTGGAATTTTACCTTTTGCAATCCGCACATACAGGTTATCTTCCGCCGAAGCCTCCGGTGGCATTACCAGCACCAGCGGTTCTATTTTGTGCTGCAATGAGTAGGTGTGAAAATCTTTTACAACACCGATCACTTTTTTAGGTGCTGTGTTCCCATCGTCATCCGAAGCATTCAGTATTTGTTTGCCAAGCGGCTCTTTCCATCCTAATTCCTTTACCAGTGTTTCATTAACCAAAACAGAACCGGATTGATCAGCGGGTATAGCCTCAGAAAAATTTCTTCCCTCTAATAGTTTTATTTCCATTGTATTTACAAAATCGGCGTCTACCATTAATTCCTCTGCTATTTTTGTATGTTCCGAAGTTGCGCCGTTATTTTCTTCATACTTGTATCCATTGCCACCCAGGTTGTTATTGCCGATAGGGTTGCCTGCTGAAGCCACGCCTTTTATAAGAGGGTTTTGCATCAATTGTGCTTTTAATGCCGGTATTTGATTGCGAACCTTTTTATCATCAATATGAAAAGTGAGCACTTCGTCTTTGTTAAACCCGAGATCGGTGTGCAAAGCATATTGTAATTGCTGGTAAATAATAACAGCGCCGGCAATCATTACCACTGTAATTACAAACTGGAAAACCACCAGGGATTTTCTGAAGAATATACTTCCGGATTGCTTTCCCAATTGTCCTTTAAGTGCAGGAACGGGTTTAAATTTTGCTAAAAACAAAGAAGGGTAAATGCCACTGATGAAACCGGTTAGCAGGGAAAATGTAATTAAACAAAGGATCGTATTTAAAATACCAAATCGGTTTGCCGACAACTCTTTTGCGGTAAGTTCATTAAACAAAGGAAGCGTTAGTGATACTATAACTGTTGCAATGAATGCCGCAATGCAGGTTACCAGCACTGCTTCTGTAATGAACATGCCTGCAATAGAACGCTTTCCTGAGCCAATAGCTTTGCGCACCCCAATTTCTTTTATGCGTGAAGCAGAAAGCGCAGTAGTAAGGTTCATATAATTGATCATGGCAATAATCAATATCAGCAAGGCTATAGCGGCAAAAATATAAACGCGGTTAATATTTCCGTTAGGGCTAAGCTCGTATCCAAGATTAGAATGCAGATGAATAGATGTAAGCGGTTGCAACTCCATTTTATAATCGGTAATCCCCATTGTTTTTTGAATGGTTTCAGCCGCAAAAGCCGGGAGCTTTTTTTCCAGTTCTGTATAATCAACCCCTTTCTTTAAAAGCAGGTAAGTATAAATGCTGAAATTTTGCCAGCCATCGGTATAATCAGCAGGGAAGGGGCGTACTGCACTAAAACGCAAATGCGAATTACCGGGAAGGTCTTTAATAATGGCAGTAATAGTAGATGGAAACTGCTTATCAAAATAAATGGTTTGATTAAAAGCTTTTTCGGCACTGCCAAAAAGTTTTAGGGCAAGACTGTTGGTAATTAGTACAGAACTGGGGTGGGAGAGGGCGGAAGCCGTATTGCCGTATAAAAAGTTGTAAGAAAAAATATGCAATATGCTTTTGTCTGCAAAAATGATATCATCCTGTTTTATGCTTTTATCTTCATAGGAAATAATTCCTCCGCCTTCGGCATTAATTCTCACTGCATCTTCAATTTCGGGGAAAGCTTTTTTCAATGCAGGTGCAAAAGGAGCCGAAGTCAGGGCCAGGTGAAGGTCATTATCACTCCACCGGGAATGTTGCACTACGCGTACTATTCTTTCGGCATTGGCATTATAGCGATCGTAACTCAGTTCATCGGCGATATATAAAACGATCAGCCAAAATGCGGCGAGCCCGAGCGCCAGCCCCAGGATATTAATGCCGGAGAAAACCTTATTTCTCCTGATCGTTCTTAGCGCTGTAACAAGATGGTTTTTGAACATGTGGATGGCTTGAAGAATGAGCAGATGAGACTATTTTTCAAGACCTGTGCCACTTTATAACGATCTGAATTATAATTACTTGTAATCCTTAATAAAAGATGTTGTGCGATAACGGACAAAAGGTGTACGATAACGGACGGTTGCTTTGCAGGGTAGGAGCTTTCGGCTTTGGGCTTTCAGCTATGAGTGTCTTTCCTGAAGCGGGGATGACACCAGTTGGACGGGGCAGGCATTTTCAAATTTATCACGTTTCCACACTTCCACATTTTCACATTTTCAAATTTCCACATTTGTATTACTCTGTTCGCAATGACTTCACGGGG
>CAMPJQ010000361.1 GCA_946886925.1 uncultured Terrimonas sp. | reverse complement strand
TATACTGGACCGCCCACCGTTAACCAGCTATGTTGACGGGCAATTCTGGCGCAATGAAGATGACATTCGCATGTATACCAACAGCTATTATTCTTATTATTTCAGTGGATACAATACATCTTTCACGGCTGATTACACGCCGGTAAGAGGATATACATTTTCAGATGATCTTACAGGCAAAAATGTACAGTCCAGCTTTGAAAGCAGTGTACCCACATCAAGGGGATCCACATCGGAATCTGCAGCGTGGATGCAAACCTACGCAGGGCCAACCTGGGATTTTGCATGGGTAAGAAAATCGAATATTCTGCTTGATCGCCTCGAAAACACAGCCAAACCCAACATTTCTGAAGATGCATACAAGCACTGGACAGCCGTTGCCCGCTTTTTCAGGGGATTTGAATACAGCCGGCTGGTAAGTGTTTTCGGGGATGTTCCGTATTTCGATAAAGTAGTAGCCGACGATGACTTAGCTACCCTGTTCAAAGACAGGGACGACCGCGGGGTAGTGATGGATAACGTGTATGATGATTTTAAATACGTATTGGCGAATATCCGCGAAAATGACGGGGCGCAGTTTTTAAACAAATACATAGCAGCCGCATTTATTTCAAGATTCATGTTGTTTGAAGGCACCTACCAGCATTATCATGGATTGGATGCCGCAAGAGCAAAAAAATACCTGGATTTTGCGGTAGAAGCCGCTGAGATAGTGATGAACAGCAACAAGTATAATTTTGGGAGGGATTTCAAATCATTGTTTTCCTCAGAAAGCCTGGCAGGTCATCCGGAGGTGTTGCTGTACAGAGTATATGATGCGGCATTAACGGTAACCCATTGCATAGGCTCCTATCAAAACGGCACGGAGGTAGTAGGCGTTGATGCCAATCTTGTGCTGATCAAGTCATTTATCGCCAATGATGGAAAGGTTTGGCAAGACTCAGACGTACCTGATGCTGAAAGCTTTAAAATTACCGACCTGGTAAAAACACGGGACCCACGTTTTGAAGCCTCGTTTATTGATAAAGCGAATACGTCTTCCGCCACGCTTTTGTATGGCTTTAAGTTTGCCTCAAGAGACGCTATAACTTATATAGGTAAAAGCTATCCTGCAGCCTGGGGCAGCAATACCAACACAAGCGATGCCCCTGTTATGCGACTGGCAGAAGTAGTATTGAACTGGATAGAAGCAAAAGCAGTATTGGCAGAATACCTTGGCGGCAGCCCCGTTACACAGGAAGATATAGATAAATCAGTTAATGCCATACGTCTGCGCCCGCTAGATGCGGCGGCTGCTGATAAAGGTGTGCAACAAACAGCGCCATTGATTTTGGGAGCATTACCCAATGATCCCGGCAGGGATGCAGATGTGCCTTCTTTGATTTGGGAAATACGCCGCGAAAGAAGAATGGAGTTTGTATTCGAACATACCAGGCTTTTGGATTTGAAACGGTGGAAAAAACTTGATAACATGGATTTCAGCACCAACCCTGATTATTTCCTTGGACCCTGGGTAAACGTGCAGACTGAAGCGCCGGCGTATTTAACAGCTACTTATGTTGGCAGAACAAAAGTTAAGTTGTTGGATGGCACTGTTGTTACCTACGATGGAGCCAATGCTGCTTCACTGGTTGGGTTCTGGATGGTGGATAATGCGCAAAACAGGAATCCTTTTACGGATCAGGCTTACCTGGCGCCTGTAGGTCAGTCTCAGATTATTCAATACGAGGAAAAGGGATATACGCTCACCCAAACTACGGGCTGGTAAAGGTTGCTATCGAAAAAAACAACACTAAAACACCATATGCAACCAATAAAAAATACAGTCCGCACTTTCCGGACTGTATTTTTTTTACGCTACTTTACTTGAAACCGCCTTTTATTTTTCTCTTATTGCTCCCAACATTTAATTTAATTTACATACTCTAAAATATCCGCCCTTTATTGCTTTTACTGATCATTAAAAATTGTATTTACTATGGCTGTACTGGGTATTGACCTGGGTGGAACCAAATTGTTAGTTGGCGTTTTTTCGGAAAGCGGTGAATTATTGCGTAAAGAAAAAGCAAATCTTGAAAACAGGAAGGGTGCGGAGGTGGGAGCATTCATCACTCAAAAGATAAACACACTGCAAACGGAATGGCAGCAAAAAGGTGATAGCATATCTGTTGCGGGTGTAGCTGTACCAGGCATCATTAACCCCGAAAACGGTATCGTGTGGGCGCCCAATATACCAGGGTGGGAAGCATACCCGCTTTTGAGAGAATTGCAGCAAAACTGTAAAAACACCGGTGTAACTATAAACAACGACCGGTCGTGCAGCCTGTTGGGAGAAATATGGAAAGGAAATGCACGCCAATGCAACAACGTTATCTTTCTTGCTGTGGGTACAGGAATAGGCGCAGGCATTATGGCAAATGGCAATATCATAAACGGAACCCGGGGCATATCCGGAGCCATCGGATGGATGGCATTGACTACCCCTTTCCGTGATGCATATGCATCATGCGGTTGCTTTGAGCAGCATGCCTCGGGAGAAGGCATAGCCAAATCGGCCCGTGAACTTTTGCAGTCAGAAAAAATTACAACAAGTTTATTAAGCCGCATTCCTCTAAAAGACATTAAAGCCCGTCATGTATTTAATGCTTACAGCTATGGCGATCCTGCTGCTATAAAAATAATAAGGCAATGCATACAATACTGGGGAATGGCAGCGGCCAATCTGGTTAGCCTTTTTAATCCTGAAAAGATCATTTTTGGCGGAGGTGTGTTTGGCCCGGCATTGCAGTTTTTACCCGATATTATGGAAGAAGCCTGCCGTTGGGCACAGCCCGTTAGCATTAAGCAAACAAAGTTTGAACCTTCTGCATTAGGCGATGAAGCGTGTTTGTATGGCGCTGCATTTTTAGCATTAAAAAATAAATAGAACCATGGCTCCGGCAGCATACAATAAAACGACGCTTTTCATTTCTGCATGTTGCGGGCTGTTGCTTTTTGGTATTGCATTGCTTACGCTGGGCAGCGTATCGCAGGGCCTGCAACAAAATTTTAAATTAGATAAACTGGAGGCCGGAACGCTGTTTGCCATCCTTCCTGCCGGACTGCTTGCAGGCTCACTTTTTTTTGGTCCTGTATGCGACAGGTATGGATATAAGGTATTGCTGGTAAGCGCCTGCCTGTTGCTGGCCACAGGTTTTACAGGTATTGCTTATTCGCCATCCACCGGCTGGCTTCAGTTCTCCATCTTTATTTTTGGTTTGGCCGGTGGAATCATCAACGGGGCCACCAATGCCGTAGTTTCTGATATTAGTGGCCAATACAAAGGCGCCAATCTCAGCCTGCTGGGTGTATCTTTTGGAATTGGAGCGCTGGGCCTGCCGTTTGTGCTAGGCATACTGAAACAATATTACACCTACCCTATCATTCTTTCAGGAGCAGGCGTTATCGCATTTGGCGTTGGGTTGTTTTACCTGCTCATCGGGTTCCCTTCACCTAAAATAACACAGGCTATACCTTTGAAAAGAAGTTTCGGTTTATTAAAAGATATGGTGCTGCTGCTGATCGCTTTTTATCTTTTTTGCCAGAGCAGCCTTGAGGCGATTGTAAACAACTGGACAACTACCTTTCTGATTGAGCGAAAAAGCCTTTCAGAAAGCAATGCGTTGTACGCCCTTTCGGCCTGCGTTGCGGGTATGACGCTGATGCGCTTACTAACGGGAACCATTTTCCGCAAAATAACTGCCAGGAATATTTTATTGTTTTCTTTTTGTTTATTTCTTTGCGGGATTGTTGTGCTGCAAACTACAGGCTCCTTTTTTACAGCGCTTTCGGGACTATTATTGCTTGGTGCAGGCATTGCCGGCGGTTTCCCTATTATGCTGGGACTGGTGGGCAGCCGTTATTCTGCATTATCGGGCACCGCGTTTAGCCTGGTGTTGGTGATCGCTATTACGGGAAATATACTGGTTAATTACCTGATGGGAATACTGGCAGCAACATATGGCATACAACATTTCATTACTTTATTGTATGCTGAGCTCATTATAATGGTATTGCTTTTCATTTTCATTTTTAAAAAAATAAAATAAATATTCACTTTTAAAATTTCATCTCATGTTAGCATTAGAATGGCTGAAAAACGCCAGGGATATTATGAACCAAATTGAAAACACGCAACTGGAAAACATCAAAAATGCTGCGGCAATAATGGCAGACAGTAT
>CAMPJQ010000360.1 GCA_946886925.1 uncultured Terrimonas sp. | reverse complement strand
ATAAAATTATCTTCCACATCCTTTTTCTTTTGGCCGTAATATTCACAGGCTTCGCGAAGCGACAGAAGCGACTCCATTCCAATCAACGTCATATTATTGGCGGTTGGGGGCAGATGATTTTTTTGAATAAGTTCCGGGTGAAGCCAGAAAAAATGGTTGCCGGTGGTAATGCAACGTCCCCGCATTTCGCTTACCGCAAAATCAGATCCCCAGAGTATGCGTTTGGGACCCAATGCTTTGATGGCCGCCTCAAAAGATGCTGCCTCGCAAATGGCCGAAGTGTCTACCACCACATTATCCAGATCAGCGATTGCATGCAAACCACTCCGGGCATTGCGGTAATTGAAGCTGCGCGCAATATGTGCCAGGATCAGTTGTGCCTGTGGATAAGCACGGCATAGCCTCCGTATTTCTTCCTGGTTATCCGCATCGTCTATGGCTCCATCCCGAACAATATGCAGCATCATTACGCCTTTCGTTTCGTGCAATATTTCCCACATCCACTCCGGGGCGTACTCCGTTATGGAAGCGTTCATGGTATCCGGCCGGGACGCATAACAATGATATACTTTGATTCCGCAAAACAACCCGCTTCGCAACTGCTCCGCCACCTTAACCGGGTCATCGCCGGGAGATACGACCATCAGCGGCCGGCTCAGTTCTGTGCCTTTTTGCCGGACTTCCTTTGCCACCCATGCATTCATTGCATCACGATCGGCCGTTTTTAGCGGCATTCCAAAATAAAGCCCATGAATCTTTCTGGCGGGCATGTAACGCTGCAGGGCATTGCGATGTTCCTCACAACCCAGTTGTTCAATGCCATCCAGGAATGCCCACTCTCCTTTTGGAAAATGCCCTGCGCGGTAAGGATGCACATGAATGTCGAATATTTCGCCGGGAATAAAGCTTTGCAACCGGGCAGCAAGCGCACGGTCGGTATCAGTAAGTTCCTTTTGAAAAAACATAATATATACAGACTAATTTTTATCATTCGCTCTGCCGGCTATCTTTAAAACTGCATAGGCCGCAGATGCCTGTACATCCGCCTCATCTGCTGCTATGCCTGTTGGATCTGCATTGCGCATCCATAAAGAAAGAAGAGGTAAATGTTGCTTATCGCCAGCGGCAGCCAACCCTGCAGCTATATCCATTCTTACGCCCTTATCTTTTTTATCGCTGAAAGCAAGCAACCGGTCGAATATCTTTTTATACGTTTCACCGGTCTTAACTTCCGGGGGAGCTGTAAGCAATACCGCATTTAAAAAACTGATCTCAGCTTCTGTTCCGGCTGGCAACGTTAACGCTCTGGACTGTAAAATATCCCAGTCTGCCATTTCCAGGTTACCGCTATTGCGCAGTACATACGCGGCTATACGTTGCTGTAATATATCTTCATTTGCATCCAGCAGCCTGCCCAGGAAATATTTTTTTGCCGACTGCATCGAATCAGCATTGGTATATGCAATGGCCCAATGCGCATAAGCGCTAAGACTTTTAACACTGCTTTTCAGCGCGTCCTGCGTTTCAAACGGATACTCGGGCAAAGGCGACATTTTTAATTTTGCCATGGTTTCAATGGCGTGGATCCTGTCTTTACCGGCAGTATCCAAAAAAGCATCCATAATTTGTTTTTTATATTGAGTGGCTTCGGCACTATCGCTTACCTGTGCAAGAACCCTCCAAATGCCGATGCGGTACTGTGGTTTTTTCCGAAACAACTCCAGCTCTTTTAAAAAAGCCTGCTTAACACCCTGCACATTTCCCGTCCATATTAAAAACTCCGCGGCATGCACCTTTACCCATTGCTGCTGTTCAGTCATAACCTTTCGAAGCGTATCCACAGCTTCTTTCTTCAATTCATCTGCCGACATTTCTTTCGCTTTTTGTGCTGTATTACAGGCTGAATGCAACATAAATACCATTAGCCATACCTGCACGTATTTTTTCATTGAATTTGATCGAAACATAAAATATATCCAAACCAAATGTACTATTAAGAAATGCGACCAATTGCTACTATACTTTATGAATATGGTACTTTTTTGCAGGATATCTACAGCATGTACGGTCTGTTTACGTATTGTTTATAGCCTCCGGGATCAATTGTATTGCTTCTGTAAGTGCAGCGTCTCACCCGTGTCTTCTACTTCAAATATCTTCATCCGCTCACTTCCCCCGGGGCTGTTCGGACCATGAAATGTGAGCATCAACTTTCCTTCAAATGTTTTAAACAGCATGCCATGCCCACCATGTTCTCCAAACAACAGGTCGGGTTGTTGTACCCAGGGGCCCCTGACCTTCCCGGTGGTGGATGCTGCAATTCCAATGGCATACTTACCATTGCTGAAACCAGACCATATCATCAAGAGCTTATCAGCCTTTGTGCGATACAAAAAACAACCATCGGTTACATAGGTGGTAGTGCCATCTTTTTGAACACTGCCGGTAGACCATGGCGCGCTGGAGGAGTTAAACAATTTAAGCGACTGTCCCACAGAACGGGACAAGTCGTTTGCAAGTTGAACCAGTTCCATGGTGCCGTCTTCAATCTGCACCCATTCATGGCAGTATACCATATAGGGAATCCCGTTTTCTTCCCACAGAGTACCATCAAGCGCCATCTGGTCCATAGGGGTGTGAGGCTCCTTATCGTTAAATGGCAGAAAGGGTCCGTCGGGGCTTTTTGAATGAAAAATCTGGGTTCCCCGCAATGAATATTTAGGGAAGCCTTCCCGTTGTTTCTTCCATTGTATATCTGAATTGACGGTAGCAAACAAATAATATTTACCCCTGTAATAGTGCACTTCCGGCGCCCACACCGCTCCCGTGATCCAATTATCTGCCGGCATGGTGAACACGGTATAAGGTCCCTTCCATATTTTCAAATCCCTGCTTTTGTAAGCCACTACCCCGTTTACTGTATTACCGTTTTTGCCCGTAACCATCGAAGCTTTATAAAGGTAATAGGTGCGGGTTGGCTCATGGGCAACAATATAGGGATCCCGAACATTGAGGTCTTTGATATCAACGGTTGATGCGGTTTCCTGGGCCAGCAAACCATTGATACTATGGAAGAAAATATAGCCAACAATCCAAATTGCCTGTTTCATTTTTGGAAAGCATTTTTAGCGTTGAACAAGATGATGCCGACCAGGCATCTGTAGTCGCTCAATTGCACCGGACCAACAGCTGATCAAACCGGCATTATGCGCAAAATTTTGATCCGGAGAACAAAAACTTTTCGCATAACAGGCTTTAAATATAAGGCTTTTATGAACCGGGCGATCCATTGCCACCGGTATGTAGCCCGACCCCGGATGTGGAATACCGAGCTGCCAGCCGGCAACATTCACCGCCAATGGCGTATAACACCGTATCACGCATTCTCCCTTTCCTTTGCCAGTTGTTGCATGTATCTTTCTTTCGCTTCCTTATCTTCCTTTGCGGATAATCCCCAATAGATGAGCCCCATCGCCTTTCTTGTTCTGTTGGTGGTTGTATTGGCGCCAGCGCGATGAATAGTAAGGGAATGATGCACCAGCAGATCGCCCGGGTTAGCAGGGAATGCTATCTCATTTTTCATGTCTTCTTCTGTTCCGAAATCAACGATCTGTTGTGAAAAGCCAAGTGTAGTAGTACGTCCGTGCGCTCTCATACCTTTGAGATGAGAACCTTTTACGTACTTTACACATCCATTTTCTTCGTCCACCTTTTCCAGTGCCAGCCACATGGTTACCGCCTGTTGGGGATCCAGCATAAAATAATATCCATCCTGATGAGGAGGCGTAGGTTTGCCTATTTTAGGTGGTTTATTAAAATATTCAACTGTTTTACATACCACATCTTCGCCCAGCATAGCCTTCGCTATTGTTTCGTATTTACTTTGAACAGCAAGTGTTTTAAAATAATCATCGTACTTCTCCATGTCCTGCATTTGTTTCAATGTGGCCGAATCCTCATTATCCTCATAAAAAAAATGATTAGCGGACATGGAAGGAATTTTATCGGATATGAAACGCCGGACATGGTGGTTCAGCACTTCAACCTCATCGGGTGAAAGAAAACCGGGGATGAAAACATATCCATCCTTATCAAAGGATGATTTTAATGTTTTAAGATATTGTTCTTCCATATTATTTGTTTTAAAACCGGGTGATTAATTATGGCAACATTTTTTTGCCTGGCACGCTGCTTCGATTAACCAATTATAATGTCTGCAGATCCTTTAAGGG
>CAMPJQ010000359.1 GCA_946886925.1 uncultured Terrimonas sp. | reverse complement strand
CATACCGGAAATGATATATGGAAAAACAAAATTAACTCAAAGACCTCCAAATGAAAAAGAGGAGGCAATTAAAAGCCTGTTTTTAAATTTCGATATTAAAATGCAATCGCCTGAATTTGTGTTGCCTGAAGATAAAATCTATAACAAAGACAGGCTGCTGAATGCCTTACAAGCCGTGTTTACTAAAATAAAGGACGCTATTCAAACGAAGGATCTGTCGGCAACCTGCTTAGGTTTTGAATTTCCCGGCTTTGGGTATTTAACCGGGCAGGAATGGGCAGTTTTCGCGGTATGCCATACCCAAAGACATCTTCTCCAGCTAAAAAATATCCGGCATAAGCTGGTGGAGGCTAATTAATACCTTGCAAGACACGCCAGGATACTGATAATAAAAAACCAACTTCATATAAAACCCCGATTTAGCATCTGAACCGCAAGATGCGCTCTACCCTTATCACCCATATTAAATACCTGGTAAATACACGCTGAACTTCGGGTATGCTTTATGGTAATATCCGTGCCTTCCTGTCCTATACATACAGCACCAATTGCATTAACAGGGGTAATGATTGCCGGAGAATTTATTTCCTGAACAGAAATACGTATCTTTTGCTGAAATTAAATAACCGGTTTATGAGTTATCCGCATTTCCGTTTTTATAAAAGACAGGATATACTCAGTCTTACCCGCCTGCGCCGCTTTGAAACCAAATTGGGCGAATGTTTGCAAACCGCAACTGACGCAGACCTTTCTGAATCATTGCTTCACTCCAAAGCAGCTTTTGTTTTAATAGGCATCCCTGAAGATATTGGCGTAATGGCCAATTACGGTACAGGCGGGACAGATACAGCATGGCTGCCCTTTCTGAAAGCGTTTTGCAATATACAGAGCACCGATTACTTCACAGGAGAGGAAATAATAGCATTGGGGCATTTTGACTTCAGCGATATTAAGTCAATGATACTTTCAAATGCAAAGAATGAAGAAGAACTGGTGGATGCCTGCCGCCATGCCGTTGCCAATATCATAGATTCAGAAGTTGAAGCTTTGATCAAGCTGGTTACCACCGCCGGCAAGATACCGCTGGTAGTGGGCGGAGGTCACAACAACGCCTACCCGCTTATTAAAGGAGCTGCTAAAGGATTCCATAAAGCTGGAAAACTTGCTGCTGCCCACTTAAATGTAATTAATGCAGATGCACATGCGGGCTACCGGAGCATGGAAGGGCGGCATAGCGGTAATGGACTCCGGTATGCGAAGCAGGAAGGATTTCTCAACAGGTACGCTGTTATTGGATTGCAGGAAAGCTACAACAACCAGGGTATGCTGGACGAGTTGTATAATGACATTACCATTCAATACAGCACATTCGAAGATATTTTCATCAGGGAAAAATTCAATTTCAGGCAGGCAGTTGTACAGGCCATATCGTTTACTGAAGACCGTTATACGGGTATTGAACTGGACATGGACGGCATTGCACAAATGCTGAGCAGCGCTGCCGGGCCATCGGGCTTCACCAACCTGCAGGCCAGGCAGTACATCTCTTTATCCGCCAGCTACGCCAAAGTGGCCTATCTCCATATTTCCGAAGGAGCCAAACAACTGGTTAACGGGCAAGCCAACGAATTAGCAGGTAAATTCATCAGTGAACTGGTGAGTGATTTTATTAAAGCCCGCCGCAACTGGTCAGAAGCTGATACCTAAACTCACATAGGAACTTACTTTTCGCAACTGATCGCTGTACATAGCGCTGATCTCCAGCGGACCTAACGCGAAATTGTAACCGAAAGTAAGGGCATATCCCGAAAAAAAACTGGGGTTATCGAAAAATACACTGCTGTTTATAAAATTGGTAAACAGCACATTGGCCCGGGCTGTTGCATAGGTGTTCGACAAAAATTCATATCGCACCCCTCCCATAAAGGCAGCTACTGTGGGTGCATAGGTTATGGCTTCAGGCAATCCTGCAAAAGTAACCTGGTTTTGATACAGGGGGATCAGTCCGCCTATAGAAAACTCATTCATTACATTATTGGTATAGTTAAAATTAATTCCGGATTGCATGGAAGCCAGCATCGTAGTTCTGTGCGTAATGTGATAATAGGATTCTATGTTTAACGACGTGCGCCAGTACGGATGCGTGGCAATGGCATACTGATCAGGATCGCCGGGCAAACCATCTTTGAGGATAGAAACATGATCATGTTGCTTCAGCACTCTTCCTATTTCAGCATCTATTTTTACGCCTCTTGTTGGGAAAACCGGTTTATCCAATACATCGTATTTTAAAAAAGTATAGGCAGTAGGAAAACTACTGTTTCCATTCAATTCAAGCGGTGCAGAAATAACAGGCGAATAATTAACAAACTCCATACGAAAGCCCAGCCCGGTTGACAATTTCCTGTTTGATGAAAAAGTTGTTTTAGCATTAAACACCGAATATTGTCTTTTATACAAACCGGTTTCCCTGTACGCGTTATTGGCCTTAAATAAATTGTAAGTATTGATATCAAACCTGTCGTACTGAGCGCCCAGCGACAAAGAAAAGTTTTTGTGCCTTCCTATATACTGGAGGTGTTCGGCCCTTGCCCGGATATTATCGCCGATATTGAGCGTAACCAGGCTCCTGGAATTGGTAGTAATAAAATTACGGCTGGTAAAGTTAACGATAGCGCTGATGCCGCTGAACTTATCATAATGCAAACCCAGCTTTGCAAAAGTCAGCGGGTTTTCTACAACGTCAAAAACAATTTTGTAGCTTCCATCGGGTTGCTCAAACAACGAATACAATATGCGGTTATAATATCTTGTACCAAACGCATGCCGTACCATTTCAGATATGTCCTTTGCGGTATACCACTCATCCATAAACAGGTTGAGGGTATTAATAAAAAATTCAATGGTAGTGTTTTTCAGACCGCTTAATTCAAAAGACGATATTTTAACTTTTTTCATTTCAGGCAACCGGTTCATTTTAGGCGGGGTGGGTCCATATATTGCGTCTAAAGAATCGGCAAGTTCCTTCAACCGCGGATACAATTCCCTTCCTTTTTTAATACCGGCTTCCAGGATATCTTCAGATTGCCCAAAGCTGCCCATATTGTATTTTTCCAACGGATAGGTTACATAGATGTCACAAAGCGGAACTTCTGTACGGTGATCTTCCGCCTCCCTGAAAAAAGCGACCTGCAAAAGTACCTGTATAACATTGCGCACTTTATTGGATGCCAGCAGCCCTGTAGATACATTGCTGCCTACAACAATGTCGGCGCCCATTCTCTTTACATCCTGAACAGGAAAGTTGCGCACGATACCGCCATCTACCAGGAACCGGTCGTTCACTTTAACCGCGGTAAAAAAAGATGGTATAGCCATACTGGATCTTATAGCTGAAACAATCTCCCCATTTTCCATTATCACAGCTTCACCTGTTCCTACATCGGTAGCAATGCATTTAAAAGGAATGCTGAACTGTGAAAAATCTTTGATATGACTTACCGGGAAAAACAGTTCTGAAAATTTCAGCCATAATTCCTGGCCTTCAAGTATACCGGTAGGTAAAGTGAACCGATGATTTACCCAGGGCAATTCTACCACATACTTTGAATATTCATCCTTTTCCTCCATAAATACACTACGAAGGGACGACTGGTTGCTTAATAAGAGCTCCCAATCAATGGTTCTTGCTATTTTTTCAATGGTATCGGCAGAATAACCAACAGCATATAAACTACCAATAACACCGCCCATACTGGTACCGGTAATATAATCAATGTTGAGCCCTGCTGAATCAATCGCTTTTAATATGCCGATGTGTGCAAGACCTTTTGCCCCGCCACCACTTAATGTTAAGCCTATTTTTGGACGCCCCGGCGGTTGCTGGGCAAGTCCTGCATGCGTGAAAAAGAAAAAAAGTATGCACGATATAATGAGAAATCTCATAGCTTATAGCAGTATTCTTTTCAAATATACCAACATAAAAACACATACAAAATGTAATGTACACTTCCATGCTGCCCTGCCCGTGTTTTACTACATTTGCACAAATTAAACTGTATTGAAGCATTTAAAAGCCGTTAACAAATATTTTAGAAAGTACAAGTGGCGTTTCTTGCTTGGCATCATCTTCGTAATCGTTTCCAACTATTTTGGTATACTGGCACCACAGGTTACAGGTTATGTGATGGATAAGGTGCAGATAAAAATAAGCCAGCTCAATGATGAGCAGCAGGTGTATACAAAAGCTTTT
>CAMPJQ010000358.1 GCA_946886925.1 uncultured Terrimonas sp. | reverse complement strand
ATATAATATAGAAGAAAGTGACGGCACCGCATGCGATGTTTTACTTAGACTTTTAGGGGGAGCAAAAAATGCAGAGCAATACGTTCATCAACTGGGAATAACAGGCATTGCCATTTCAACCACTGAAATGGTGCAGGTGGCAAATGATACCATTCAGTATCAAAATTGGGCAACACCCAAAGCAATGAGCCAACTACTAAAGGTATTTTACGGAGCCGGAAACCTTTCCGGAAAAAGCAGAGCATTGCTTTTAAACTACATGTCAGTATCATCACCATGGTTTGACAGAAGAATAAAGGGATTATTGCCACAGGGAATAACTGTTGCTCATAAGACTGGTACAGCCGGAACTATTAATGGTTTAACAAGGGCAACAAACGATGTGGGTATCATTTCACTTCCTGGTGGCCAACATTTAGTAATATCAGTTTTTATTTCCGATTCTTATGCTTCTCAAAAAGAACGTGAATCAACAATTGCTAAAATTTCGAGAGCAGCTTTTGATTATTGCTTAAAAGCTAATATCGAAATGGCAAATCTTAAAACAGGTAACTAAAAATTGGTTCCTATTAAAATACGCTTATGATGAAATATAGGCTCTTATTCGTTTTGTTATCGGCCTTTACAACTGGGGTACAGGGGCAGGCCCAGGGCAGGCCCGAACATGTAGTGATAACATCCAAAGATGGGAAAACCCTGGTACGCACCAATGAGAACGGGGTATTACAGGTAAATGTATCCCCGGAGGATGTGCATAAATTTAAAGCCGCCGGCATAGTGCGCTATAGTGATTTCGGCGCCAGGGGCAACGGTAAAACCGATGATATAAACGCCATCGCGGCGACCCATGCGTTCGCCAATCAAAATGGACTTCTAGTGAAAGCCGATGAGGGAGCCACCTATTACATCGGGGGAAAGGAGCGCACAGCCGTCATCCAAACCGACACCGATTTTGGCACGGCAGCCTTCATCATTGACGACACCGAAGTACAAAATCGCAATGCACCTGTTTTCGTGGTTAGTTCCGGCCTGCAGCCGTTTACTCTTGAGTCAGTAGCTTCACTGACGAGGAACCAGGAGAAAATTGACGCAACTTTGCCCGCACCCTGTCTCATTACTATTACCAACGCTCATGTAAAACGCTATATCCGCTTTGGCCTGAACCAAAATAACGGATCTCCGCAAACAGATATCTTTGTGGTTGATAAAAGCGGAAAGGTGGATATGGACGCTCCGATCATCTGGGATTTCAACGAGGTCACAAGCATCACCGCTCTGCCCATAGATGGGAAGAAACTGCACATCACCGGAGGCCGTTTTACCACTATTGCCAATAAAGCTGAATCGAAGTACACCTATTACAGCCGGAATATCGCGATCAGGCGTTCCAACGTTGTTGTGGATGGGCTTGAACACCGCGTTACCGGTGAAGGAGAGCATGGTGCGCCATATGGCGGCTTCATCAATATCAGTGACTGCGCTTACGTAACGGTTAAGAACACCGTGCTCACCGGCCATAAAACATACAGTACCATTGGCGCGGCAGGAAAGCCTGTATCCATGGGCACTTACGACATTTCGGTGAACCGTGCCCTCAATGTATCGTTCGTGAACTGCAGCCAGACCAATGATATCAACGACAGAACGTACTGGGGAATCCTGGGCTCTAACTACTGCAAAAATCTTTTGTACGACAAATGCACGCTTTCCCGCTTCGATGCCCACATGGGCGTTGCCAATGCAACCATCCGTAACTCCACCCTGGGGCACATGGGCATCAATGCCATCGGCAGCGGGACTTTTACGGTGGAGAACTCAACAATTAACGGCAGAACCCTCATTAACCTGCGCAGTGATTATGGCAGTACCTGGCAGGGAGAATTTTTTATCCGCAACTGTGTTTTTGTGCCACAGGGCGGCAAACCAGCCAGCGCCGCCCTGATAGGCGGGTCTTATTCCGGTGAGCATGATTTTGGGTACACCTGTTATATGCCGGAACGCATCACCATTGAAAATCTCCGGATCAACGACTCCAGTCATCCGGAGGATTACCAGGGCCCGGCCATTTTTTCAAATTTTAATCCACAAATGACCAGCGATTCCTACCGCGAGAAGTTTCCCTATGTGAAAACCAGGGAAGTTGTGCTAAAAAATGTGACTACTGCCAGTGGAAAGGAATTAAGGATCAGCGACAATCCATTCATGTTTAAAGATGTGAAAGTAGTTACCGAATAATATTTCCTGCTATGGGATCTTCATAAAAGCGATCGTGCAGGCCAGGAACCTTGAGTCTTTCATGATTCAACTCCAAATGCGGTGCTCCACCTCACTTGTATCCGGTTAAAAGCAGGTATAAGTAAAATTTCGGAAACCGCAGTGTGGTGTGTCATGCAGTTCCGGCGTCCCCAGCATCCAAAAGTTGACGTAAACCACACGCAATAATGTCGTATTTACCACATCAAAAATCTATCGGCAAACCTACCTTTGAAAACCAGGCGGAACTTTATGGGCAGCGCAGCAACAAAAAAAGCCTGATTTTTAAACTTTCTAAATGTACAGATTATGAAACCGGCAAAAATATGGTCGAACTTAGGCGTTAGCGATTTACAGCGAACAGCTAAATTTTATAATGCATTAGGATTTAGGCCAAACGGCAAACATTCTACAACGGACCAACTGACAAGTTTTTTGGTTGGTGATGACGATTTTGTAATGCACTTTTTCTTAAAGGACATACTGAAAACCGCTATGAAAGGTGAAATAGCAGACCCGGCAAAATCAAACGAAATTATATTTACACTTTCCGCCGAAAGCAAGGTCCAGGTTGATGATTGGGCAAAAGAAGTTAAGAAGGCAGGCGGAAAAAATATTTCAGAGCCGGAAGAATTCGGAGAAGGATATTACGGGTTTGTTTTTGCCGACCCGGACGGACATAAGTTCAATGTATTTTATATGTAGCAACTTTAGATGGTTAGTAAAGCACGAACCCACAACAGCGGCATAATTTTATGCTCTTATTGCCGGCCGTTAAGGCAAACCGGTTTGTAATCTTAGAAACGTTTTATGCGTTTATAAATACCTAAAAATGATTTATTGCGTAAAGCAAAGTGTTGTACGCCAAAGTAACAAACGAACCGCCTGCGTAAAATTTACTTTTTTTTGCCTGGTGGACTTTAACTGAGGCTACAGTTTTTCTGTATCGAAAACTGGACTTATTTTTTTTCACGGTAACCTTGTCCTTCGCAGGGAATTAAGGATAATTCTTTTAATGAGACCACATTGGTAGCTCACGATATAGCATTTACAAATGCCAAATTGAATCTAATATTATTAGTTCGGAGGAAGATTTTCTTAAGCGCTGATTTCAAGCTTATATCCTTTGCCGCGTATAACAACAATTTTGACATTCGGATCAAATTCCAGTTTTTTTCTAAGTTTTGATATGAACATATCGAGACTGCGGCCTACTATAACCCCTTCATCTTCCCATATCTCTTTTTGCAGCCGGCTTCGCTCTATAGCCTCGTTTGGAGACAATGCAAAAATGCGTAGTACACGGGTTTCCGTTCGGGTCAGGTCGATGGTCTTTCCATTTATCATGAGCTTACGGGTCTCCGTGTCGAACGACATTGACCCCAGGGTGAGCATGCCATTGTGCTGACTGTCAGGTAAGGCTTTCCGCGGTTTAACAGATCTCAAAAAAATAAATCCAATAAATACCAACGATAACAGGGAGCCCAAAAAATATCCATTCTTTGCGGTAGCTATACCCGTTGGTTTAAATTTAATGTTAATCAGATAACATGCTATGGGTTGCTTTCTTCCTAAACAGGCTACAATATCATCTTTCTTATTTTTTGATATAGCATATCCATAGGTTACACTGTCATTGGCACAGTTCAGTACGTTAACAACATAATCACTTGTGAGCGGGTCTTTGGCTAACAAGCGCTGAGTAGTATTCACCAGGGAGTCGGGTTGAAAAGTAAAAGCATTCTCAAAACTGATCTGGTATTCATTTCCGGCGATCTTTTTTACCGGAAGTACCCGTGATACACTGTCGCCCGACTGAAGGAGTATTTCATGTCCGATCCGGCGAAGCAAAACTTCCCTTCTGGCAGAGTCAAAGTCATCATTGCCGGTCATACTAAAAGCCACAAAGATTACAGAGATAAACGTGAGTAGTAACAATCCAAACAGATACTTACGTTTCCCGGACAGGAGATTTCGGCTATCAGGCATAATGTCAAGGTAT
>CAMPJQ010000357.1 GCA_946886925.1 uncultured Terrimonas sp. | reverse complement strand
TTATTTACGAGGAAAATATTAATGCGGCATATGTAAACATAAATAAAAAGCTGAGTGAAAAGTGGAGTGCCCAGGCAGGATTAAGGGCCGAAAATACCAATACAAAAGGCTACCAGGTAACCAATGATTCTACTTTTAAAAGGCATTACACCAACCTGTTTCCAACTGCATTTCTCAGCTATGCGGTGAACAAAGATAACCAGCTTACGCTTTCGTATAGCCGCAGGGTAAACCGGCCCAATTACCAGGATCTGAATCCATTCATTTATTTCCTCGATTCGTTAACCTATCAGCAGGGCAACCCCTACCTGCTGCCGCAGTTCAGTCATAATATTGAATTAAGCCATTCTTTTAAAGGGAAATTTATTACAACCCTTAATTACAGCAGAACTACGGATGTGATATCGCAGATACTGAGACAGAATACAGACGAAAAAACAACTTTTCAAACTACTGAAAATGTATCTCAATTCAGAAATATAGGATTATCGGTTACCGCTCCGTTTAAGTGGACATCATGGTTCAATTCAAATCTTTTTGTAAATGTATATAACAACCATTACGAAGGAATATATAATGGAGATCCGATTGATGCCTCCAACACAGCGTATATGATAAATCTCTCCAACAGCTTTACTTTGGCTCAGGGATTTTCAGCAGAATTGAGTGGTTTTTACCGCTCAAAAGGGTTAAATAATTTACTCGTGATGAATGAAATGTACCAGATGACGATCGGTTTGCAAAAAACGCTCATGAAAGGGAAATCAACAGTACGCCTCAATTTCCGGGATCCCTTTGGCTGGCAGAAGTTTGGCGGTTACATGAAGTATGGAGATGTGGATGTAACGATAAAAAATCGCTGGGACAGCCGCCAGGTTACCGCAAGTTTTACGTACCGTTTTGGGAAAAATACAATCGCGCCATCCCGCAAAAGAGCAACAGGTGTTTCTGAAGAATTAGACAGGGCGGGGCAGGCGAATTAATATTCCCAATTTCAGATCTCAAATTTGAAATTTCAAATTATCGAATAGGTTAGTTTCTCATGTTTTGGTTTTAGATCCCGCTGTTCCCAGTGGGATTTTTTTTGGATGGCCCGGCAGTTGTTTAATAAACCGCCCATGCCCGTACATGCTTTATCTTTGAAGCAAATAATCAGCACCATGGCGTATAAAAATCAGCAGGAATTTATTGATGCATTAAACAGGGCGGGGGAGTTGTTAAGAGTAAAAACCTATGTGGACCCACGTCTTGAAATGGCCGAGATAACAGACAGGATAAGTAAAAGCGGTGATGGAGGCAAAGCAATACTGTTTGAGAATACCGGCTATGACTTCCCCGTGCTGATGAATGCCTATGGAAGTGAAAAAAGAATGGGGATGGCTTTGGGCGTGCAACACCTGGATGATGTAGCTAAAGAAATTGAAAGTCTTTTTAAGCTGCTTACCAAACCCAAAGAAAGCATTATAGATAAGCTGAACCTGTTACCCAAGCTGGGCCAGTTTGCATCATGGATGCCTAAAGTAAAAAGCGGCAGAGGAGCGTGTCAGGAAGTGGTGATGGCCAATCCAGACCTTGGGAAATTGCCTGTAATTACCTGCTGGCCAAAGGATGGCGGGCCCTTTATTACATTGCCGGTAATTCATACCAAAGATTTAAACACCGGCATCAGAAATGTTGGTATGTACAGGATGCAGGTTTTTGGGCCTGCGCTAACAGGTATGCACTGGCATAAACACAAAGTATCGGCAAAGCATTACAATGGCTATAAGCAGGCAGAAAAGCGTATGCCCGTTGCCGTTGCCCTCGGTGGGGATCCTGTGTATGCTTATTCGGCCACAGCCCCGCTACCCGAAAATGTGGATGAGTACATGCTGGCAGGTTTTTTAAGGAAAAAGAAAGTGGAACTGGTTAAATGTATTACCCAGCCCGAACTGGAAGTGCCGGCCGATGCGGATTTTATTATTGAAGGCTATGTTGATCCGGAGGATGAATTAATATGGGAGGGTCCATTTGGCGATCATACAGGATATTATTCTCTTCCCGACTGGTATCCCCGTTTTCATGTTACCTGCATCACCCATAAAAAAAATCCTGTATACCCGGCCACTATTGTAGGTATTCCTCCACAGGAAGATGCGTGGCTGGGTAAAGCCACCGAAAGAATTTTCCTGGCGCCTATTAAAATGACAATGGTACCGGAGATCATTGATATGGAAATGCCGGTTGAAGGTGTTTTTCACAACCTGGTAATTGCCAAAATAAAGAAAGAGTTCGCGGGGCAGGGACAAAAAGTGATGTATGCCATGTGGGGCGCCGGACAAATGATGTTCAATAAAATATTGGTTATAGCGGATGAACTTGCTAATATCAAGGATTATGCTGGC
The DNA here is from genome assembly GCA_946886925.1 of uncultured Terrimonas sp. Next base: position 1,872 of record CAMPJQ010000357.1, on the reverse strand, counting down.
CTGGCTCGGCAGGTATTTAAGAACCTGGATGTATCCAAAGATGTTTTTTTTGCCACAGGTCCTATGGATGTACTGGATCACAGCTGCAGTAAAATGGGTTTTGGCGGAAAAATGTGTATTGACGGCACCCGGAAGTTTGAAGAAGAACTGGATGAGCAATATCAATTGCAAACCATAAATCAAAAGGTTGAACCGCATGACCTGTTATCCGTTTTTCCTGAAATAGCATTGGTTAATACTTCACTGCCCGGTATAGGCATACCCTGTTTGCTCATCGCTGTCAAAAAAAGCAAAAAAGGACATGTCAGGGAATTGCATGAGCGCATCTGTAAACAGGTTGCCGGGATAGAAAGTATTAAAATGGTACTATATGTAGAATATAATGTAAATCCTGGTAATATACCTGTTGCACTATGGCGGTTTTGTAACAACCTTGATCCTAAAAGGGATAATTTCCTGTGTGAACAGCCCTCTGTTACACACCCGGGCAAAACATTCTGTTGTTTGGGATTAGATGGTACGCGCAAAACCAAAGAATGGGATGATTTTCAGCGGGATTGGCCCAATATTATTGTTGCAGACGATACTACTATTGAAGCAGTAGATAAAAAATGGGATTCGCTTAATATAGGCAGATTTATTTCTTCTCCATCCCTGCAATATAAGAGCCAGATGTATGGCAGTGAAGCTGTGGTAGAAGATTAAAACAACATGCGGAATTTAGTTGTTGGGGTATATACAAAAAATTGAGGCCCATGGAAATGAGCCCCCTTTAGTTTCAACCCTAAACCCTTGAGAAAGATGTAATTGATATAACTAAGATTATGCCAAACTTTGTATATCGGTATTATTTTTTTATTTTTTTACCTAAAAAAGTCCTCCTCTAAGTAGTTGCATTTAGTATTTTTCGAGATTACTAAAGAAAAAGCTACCCTCAATCAATGCATTTTCATTGCTGTCACTTCCGTGGATGGCATTTCTGCCTACATTTTCGGCAAAAAGCTGGCGGATGGTACCGGCATCTGCTTTTGCAGGATCGGTGGCTCCTATCAGTTTACGAAAATCTTCCACAGCATTATCTTTCTCCAGGATAGCGGCAACAAGCGGTGCGCTGCTCATAAATTCAACCAACTCACCATAAAAAGGGCGTTCCTTGTGAATGGCGTAAAATTCACCTGCTTTTTCACCTGAGAGCGATGTAAGCTTTAAGGCTACAATTCGAAAACCAGCTTTAGTGATTTTATCCAAAATAGCTCCGGTATGACCATTTGCGAAGGCATCCGGCTTGATCATGGTAAAAGTAATATTACTCATATTTTTTTCTTTAGGGCAGCAAAGGTAATGGTTTAGCCTAATATTAAATTGTTAGCATGGACATGCTATTTATCTTTGTCAGCTTAAGTCAATGTTGCCGGAAAGTGTTAACGACAATGATTTTTTAGCATGCGGATTTATGTAAGTAAAAATTATATGTAGTGCCTCATTTCGCCGGTTAACGGCGTTACAAAAAAGATTTGACTGAATGCATATTATAATTGATTTTTGCGGCTTTGTATGAAACCCATCCAGGAGATTTATCCATTATTGAATACGCCACGCAATGTAGTTGTTACCATGCATCAGAAGCCTGACCCGGATGCGATGGGCTCTTCTTTGGCGCTAGCGGGGGTGTTAACACAGTTAGGTCATACGGTTACGGTTATTTCACCTACCAATTGGCCTGATTTCCTGAAATGGATGCCCGGTTCAAAGATGGTTATAGATTTTGAAGGTGCCAGGGAAAAAGCCAATCTTGCTTTAGAAAAAGCAGAATGGTTGTTTTGTCTGGATTTTAATGCTTTAGGCAGGATCTATGAGCTTGGCGACGTGATC
>CAMPJQ010000356.1 GCA_946886925.1 uncultured Terrimonas sp. | reverse complement strand
CATTACATTTCCGCCAAACATGATGTCACTTGATGATGCTCCGTCAACAGATGATACCTGAGCCAATAGATCATTAGCCGATTTTAAATCGTCCAGGATACCTTTAAAAACATCTTTTTGGTTGTCATAAACGGGCGTGAAATTACTCTCTTCTGCTTTCATCGCTTCCGAATAAGGAATATCCCCGTGCAAGGAAGTTAAGTAGCCATACCAGAAGCTGCGCATGATCTGTCCTACCGCAGTATAAAATTTCTGATTATTCTCCGACTTTTCAAAAGCAGCATTTTCAACTACGTACTGACTGTTTTTAATTCTTGAAAAAGGTGAGCTGAAATCTTTGGGTCCCCATACGAAAGTGTTGGGGCCTTGAAAATCAATATAGTCGCGCTGGAGGTATTGCATGGCCTCTGAAAGCGTCCATCCGCCAGGGTAAGCATATTCGTAAAGATAGTCGCGCGCTGTTCCCGACAGAACGGAAGTTAAAACGTATTTTATATTAATTTCATTAGCGCTTAGTTGATTTGGGCTTTTATTGATCTCTGACAGATCCTGACAAGAAGCCACCATCAGCGCTGATGCTACGACCAAACTGATCCATTTAAACCTTAAAACCCTTGATATAGAAAAAATATTTTTCATCTTGTTTTGTTTTAGAATGACACATTAAGCTTTAAACCTACAGGCATGATAATCGGGGAGGCATTCCAGATGTTTCTTCCCTGATTTATTTCCCCGGTAAGAGGATTCTGATTATAAATTGATTCCGGATCCTGATTGGTTTTATTAGCAGCGTACAATATAAGGTTCTTCATGAATCCTGCAATACTGATATTCTGCGCCCGCACTTTGTGTGCCCAGGCTTCGGGTAATGCGTAAGCAATGGCCAGTTCCCTCAGCTTAACAAACGATCCATCATAAAACCATTTATACCTCATGGCTGCATCCCAGAAACCGCCTGATGGCTGGAAAATATCATAGGCCTTAACATATTTAGTTGCTGGTCCTCCAAAATTTTCAATAAATCCCCCCTGTCCGTCAGAAATTACGCCGGGGAAAAATGCGCCTTCATATACGCCGTTAGAGTAAAGAAAACCACCAAGGTCTTCTGTTCTTCCACCCACCCAGGTATCATTCTGATAAATTTCCGGATGCGATTTGATTTCGTTGGCTAAAGCTTCATTATCTCCCTTAAAGGAATTGTTGCCGAGGATACCGGTAAAAGTGCTGGAATTAGCATTGTCGTGGAAATATTCAACTTTTCCTGCTCTTGCTAACCTCAGCATGGTTTGATCATAATAAGTGCCTCCCTGACGCCAATCAATGCTTAACGAAAGGGAAATTCTTTTATAAGATATCCCAGTTTGTAACCCTACCGTAAAATCATGCAGGAAATTGCCAACTTTTACCCTGGCGTTATTGTTGTTGTTGCGTTGCAGTTTGCCATTGGAATTTAACAAGGGCCAGCCGTAATAAGGGTTGCTTTTATCTTCCACCCTTACCATGTCTCTGGTATAAATGTCGCCAACCAAATCACCAACCTTCGTAATGGCAAATACGTGGGTGCTCTCCCAGAACTGAAACTGGTCTATCCCCTCAGTTAATGCCCTTAGCCTGCTTCTTTCACGGGTAAAATTGGCTCGTATGTCCCAATTCCAGTTTTTGTTCCGCACCGGAACCGCATTCAAACCTATTTCAATTCCATAGTTTTCAATATTTCCGGCATTAATGGTGGCTGCTGTGTACCCAGAAGTAGCAGAGGTTGAAGCATTCAATATCTGATTCTTATTTTGTACTTTATAATAGGTAAAATCGGCACCTAAGCGATTATTGAAAAACGAAATATCGGTACCAATCTCATAAGCTTTTGCGATTTCCGGCTTGAGGTTAATATTGGGTAAGTTCGGTGGCACATTATATGTTGTATTAGTACCCCATGTTCCCTGATTCAGTACCCTCGCAATCACGTAAGGGTCCGTATCCTTTCCTACCTGGGAAATACCGGACCGCAACTTAAGTAATGAAACCCATGAAGGAATAGGAAGCATTTTATTAAGGAGTATACTCAACGATGCGGAGGGGTAAAAATAGGACCAATTATCCTTGGGTAGGGTGCTCGACCAGTCATTCCTTGCGGTGGCATTGAGGAAGATCATATTGTCATAACTCAGATCCAGCAAGCCATACGCACTGTAAATATTCTTCTTGTAAGTATTGTCGTAATAAGTAAGACCGTCTCTGTTTACGTTGGAAAGTGTATAAAGTCCCGGAAGTACAAGAGGATCCCCGCCTGCATACATCAGGTAATTCCTTTGTGTCATTATATTGCCGCCAACTGAAGGTGCAATCTCGAATTTCCCAACGGACTTTTTGTAAGAAATCAAAACATCCGAATTCATTTCCCTTTGATTATTGATTCTTTCATTTAGCGTACCCTGAGGCTTATTTTGTCCTCCGCCATCGCCTCCATAACCCGACCAGGCCTGCCTGTACATTCTCTTTTCATTGTTACTGTTAAAGGCATAGCGGCCCATAATTTTGAGGTCCGGCAGGATTTGATACTCCAGTTTTACATTGCCAAACATTCTTATCCTGTCAAATTTATCCCTCAATTCGTAAGCAGCAAACCATGGGTTATCATGGGCTGCATTAAAGTTTCGTTGCTGCACATTAGGATCTAGCCAATAATCTTTCAGATCATTAATATTAATATGAGGAGGCACCTGATATATTGCCATATATTGCGTTTCGCCCCCGTTCTTCAACGGATAATTGTTCGAATAGGGATTAACGATATCAATATTGGCGGAGACCTTAACTTTATTGGTAATGTTATATGCTGTAGCTAAATTCACGCCAGTCCTTTGCAATTCCACACCCGGATAAACACCTGTTGCATCAAGATGCGTAAATCCGAGCCTGAAATTACCGCGATCGTAAGAGCCATTAACACTTACGTCATAAACCTGTTCCATGCCAGTTCTAAAATAATCCTGAAGAGAATTATCATAAAAAACCAAAGGCTTTTCTTCTCCATTTGTATTCCATTGCACGGCCATCTCCCCTTCCTCAGGTCCGTTCCATTGCTGGTACGAATTTTCGTTCAATACGCCGCTTATACCTGAAGTGAATCTGCGCTGCAGATCAATATATTTATAAGGCATGGAAAGCGTGGATCCTATATTTACATCAACCCCTATTCCTTTCTTGCCACTTTCTCCGGATTTACTGGTAATTAATATTACTCCGTTCCCTGCTCTTGAACCATAGAGGGCTGCAGCGCTTGGCCCTTTCAACACCGTAACACTTTCAATATTATCCGGGTTAATATCCTTCATCACCCGTTGATCACCGGTAGGCACTCCATCCACTACCACCAAAGGACTATTATTCCCTGCAAGGGAAGAAAGACCTCGTATGTTAACATAAGTGTCACTGTTTACATCATTAGATGTATTGGTGATCTTCACGCCGGACATCTTCCCGGTCAGTGCGCCCAGAAGATCTTTCTGAGGCACTTTATTCATCATGTCTGAGGTAACTTCTCCTACAGAATAGCCTAATGCTTTCTTTTCCCGCTTTAACCCCAATGCAGTAACCACCACCTGATCTAACCCAATGGCGTCCTCCAGCATTACAACATTTATTTTAGACTGCCCGCTGAAAAGGATATCTTTCGCAGTCATGCCAACATATGAAAATGTAAGGATAGTATTTTCACGAATGCCGACAAGCCTGTACTTCCCGTTTTCATCAGTTAAGGTTCCCTGTGTAGTACCTTTCTTTACAACGGTAACTCCCGACAAGGGTTGGTTCCTGCTATCGGTTACCTTGCCGGTTACCGTCCGATCCTGAGCAAATGTGTAAGAAATTGAGGATAATAAAAACCACGCTGATATAGCTGTTCTACGCAAAAATCGTTTTGGCGTCATGATCATTGAATTTGAAGTTGATTTTTTGATGGAAATGGTTTACGACTTTTTAAATGCAAGAATTGCAGTTCGTAATACTATAATATTTTCTATGAGTGCCAAATGTCTTTTTCTCTTTTTTTAATGGCTAAAATTATTTTTTCTTTTCGGTCTAAAATTTTTTGCCCACCAGCCAGCGACAATTTGGAATGCACCGATATGTTGATTTGCCGGCATTCTCCCAAATTATTTCAGTACATTGAGCTATGAACTTCAACCTTGCTCAATGATGAAATATGTCTGTTTATTTTTGATGCTGTATATCAGTTCTGCGTCGTTCGCCCAAACGG
>CAMPJQ010000355.1 GCA_946886925.1 uncultured Terrimonas sp. | reverse complement strand
GCTACCTTAGTAGACGTTACCGGTTTGATCATTTATTTTTCAATGGCCTATATTTTCCTGCAGGGTATTTTACTCTGATCTAAAATAATCTTCATGAAAAAAACAGGTCTTTTTTTTCTCATTCTATTTGCAGGTTCCTTTGCCTTTGGCCAGTCGCTGGCTCCCCTCACTGTTGAAAAAATTATGCGGGATCCCAAATGGATAGGTACTTCCCCATCGGATCCATTGTGGAGCGCGGATGGGAGAACGCTCTACTTTAAGTGGAACCCCGATATGGCGCCGGCAGATTCGCTGTACTATATTACAAGTGAAAATAAAATACCACAAAAAACAACGGTATTCCAAAAACAGGATATTGTATATGCGCGTGACACCCGTTTTAATGCAAACGGAACGATGTATGTTTATGCCAAAGATGATGACATTTTTATTGTGAACAGCAAAACAGGCAAAATAAAGCGCATTACTCAAACAACACTGAAAGAATCCAATCCGTCATTTTCATTTAACGATACGAGAGTAATATACCTGAATGATCATAATGTATTTGCCTGGGACATTGCCAATGGCGAGACCAGTCAGTTGACCAATTTTCAAAAAGGCAATGGCCCGCCTGTTACAGACAGCAATAAAAAATTGAACAGCCAGGAAGAATGGCTGAAGCAAGACCAGTTGCGATGGATTGAAGTATTAAAGGAACGAAAGGAAAAAAAAGATGCCAAAGCAGCATACGAAAAAAGCCAGCCACAGAAAAAAAACCTGAAGCCCATCTATACCGGCAATAAAACAATTTCTGGTATAAAGGTTAGTCCTACCGGAAGATTTGTTGCCTATATCCTTTCTAAGCCTGCGGACAATACCAAAAAAACAATAATCCCCGATTATGTAACAGCAACAGGCTTTACCGAAGATATTCATGGACGCGGCAAAGTTGGCATTGCCCCGGATTCAAGCGAATTGTTTGTGTTCGACCGCGAAAAAGATACGGTAATAGCTGTTAAAACAGCTTCGATACCCGGTATACTGGATCTGCCGGATTATGTAAAAGATTATCCGCAATTATTAAAGATGAAAACAAATAAGCCAAGAGCGGTACGTATATCAAAACTCTCATGGTCGCCCAAAGACAATTATGCGGTGGTGGATATAGATGCATATGATAATAAAGACAGGTGGCTGATGCAATTAGATGCGGCTACAGGTGTGTTATCTTTATTAGACCGGCAACGGGATGAAGCATGGGTTGGCGGCCCGGGTATCAACAGCACCAGTACGGGATGGATCAATGCTACTGATTTTTGGTTTCAATCTGAAATTACCGGCTATTCGCATGTGTACACAGTAAATATTGTTACAGGCAAAAAAACGGCCCTTACTTCTGGCCAATACGAGGTTCAGAAATGTTTGTTATCGGGCGACAAAAAATATTTTTACATTACCACCAATGAAGTGCATCCCGGTGAAAAGCAATTGTATCGTTTGTCCGTAGCCGGTGGCAGAGCAGAACGAATAACTCCAATGACCGGCGCCAATGATGTAGTACTATCGCCCGGCGAAAAACAGGCAGCGGTATTGTATTCATACACCAACAAACCATGGGAATTGTTTTTGCAGGACAACAAGCCCCATGGAAAAACAGAACAGGTTACTTTTAAGGCGCAAAGTGATGAATTTAAATCCTATTCCTGGCGCGAACCGGAACTGGTAACCATTACAGTGCGGGATGGGAAACAGGTGCCGGCACGATTGTACCGCCCGGCTCATCCTCACTCTTCCAGTCCGGCTGTAATTTTTGTGCATGGTGCGGGCTACCTGCAGAATGCGCACAAATGGTGGAGCAGTTATTTTCGCGAATACATGTTTCATAATCTGCTGGCCGATAATGGCTATTATGTGCTCGACATGGATTACCGGGCCAGTGCCGGGTATGGCCGCAACTGGCGCACGGGCATATACAGGCATATGGGGGGAAAGGACTTAACCGACAATATTGACGGTGCGAAATATCTTACTGAAAAATGGGGTGTTGATCCGAAACATATAGGCATATATGGCGGTTCCTATGGCGGGTTTATCACGCTCATGGCGCTGTTTACGTCGCCCGGTACATTTGCGGCAGGCGCCGCGTTACGGCCGGTAACAGACTGGGCGCATTACAATCATGGATATACTTCCAATATATTAAATACTCCCGCAGAAGACAGCATCGCCTACCGCAGAAGCTCTCCCATATATTTTGCAGAAGGCTTGCAGGATCATTTGCTGATTTGCCATGGCGTGGTAGACGTAAACGTGCATTTCCAGGATGTGGTGCGGCTTAACCAACGTTTAGTAGAACTGGGAAAAAACAATTGGCAGGTAGCATTATACCCCGTAGAAGATCATGGCTTTGTTGAACCCTCAAGCTGGACGGATGAATATAAGCGCATATTTAAATTATTTGAAGAAGTACTGAAATGATAAGGATGGCATTCAGATAGTTTTGTTATAAGAAAACCCCGCTTATGAAAAATTTGAACATTCACTATTTTCAGCATGTTCCTTATGAAGCTCCCGGTTGTATTGAGAACTGGGCGGTTCAACATGGGCATACGTTAACGGCAACCAGATTTTATGAATCATCTTATAGCCTGCCCGATATTGAAAGTATAGATGTATTGATTGTAATGGGAGGACCAATGGGCGTTTATGACGATTATCTGTTCGAATGGCTGACTATAGAAAAAGAGTATATAACAGCAGCATTGCAGGAAGATAAAAAAATACTGGGTATTTGTTTGGGCGCCCAGCTTATTGCCGCCAGTACGGGTGCTGTCGTAGATCCGGCATCTTATAAAGAAATAGGCTGGTATAAAATAAGCCCCGCAAAGCAGCTTGAAAAAATACCCTGGCTATATGAAATCATTAAAGATGAGCCGGTTGTTTTTCACTGGCACGGTGATCAGTTCCAGATACCGGAGAATGCAGTGAATTTAGCCGTTTCCGGGGCTAACAGTAACCAGTTATTTATGATAAAGGATACAGTATTAGGCATTCAATTTCATTTGGAAATAACAGAAGAAGGGCTAATAGAAATGACTGACAACGGCGCAGGCGAATTGAATCCCGGCACTTATATTCAATCTGCGCAGGAAATTACGTCCCACCCGGCTTTTGTAAAAGATAACAATCAACGAATGTACCGGCTACTGGATCATTTTTGTTAAGGCAATCGAAAGATGCACTCCTGCAATTATAATTACGAACTTCAAATCCACAACCTATCATTACATGAAAAGCATTTTAATTACCGGCGCTACCGGTACTTTAGGCCGGGCGCTCATAAAACAATTATTAGAACAGCATTTTGAGGTGAGTGCCTTAAGTTCCCGGCAAAACCCATCGCTTCGTCCGGAAGTTAAAATATATAAAGGAGACCTGGTCACTAACAGCGGCTTAGCAGAAGCGGTGCATAATAATGAAGTGATTATTCACTGTGCCAGCGATCCCGCAAATCACCGGCAGGTAGATGTAGCAGGCACCCGGGCCTTACTGGATGCTGCAGGAAAAAACAGCACCATTCATTTTATTTATATCTCCATTGCAGGCATTGAGAAGAGTGATTATCCTTATTATAAAGCCAAGGAGGAAGCAGAAGACCTGATCAGGGAGTATGGCCTGTCGTGGTCGGTTTTACGCACCACCCAGTTTCATTCTTTCGTCCTCAAATTCATTGAATCATTCGATAACAATAAAGAACAGTCAATAATCATTCCGGAAGGAATGAGGTTTCAGTCCGTTGATGTTGCAGAAGTTGCCGGCCGCCTCACAGAACTTATCAAAGAAGGTCCCCTGGGACTTTTACCAACAATGGGAGGTCCCGAAGTGCTTTGTTTCGAAGAAATGATGGAAATGTATTTGCAAATTAGCGGACGAAATAATATTGTTCAGGTTAAGCCGCTCCGGGCAGCAAGATATGATCTCTTTCGTTCCGGGATAAATCTTTGTCCGGAACATGCTGACGGGAAAATAACCTGGGAACAATTTCTGCGTTGGACCTTATCGTTCCATAGGAGCAATTAAAATATAAAGTGAATTGTGTGGTATTTCAATAAAACTTAACTTGCCCTGATGGAAATTATGAAAACCGATTATCTTCTGATCGTTATTTGCAGCATTGTTATTTTATCATACCTGTTTTCTATTATCAGCCGTTATATCAAAGTGCCTTCAGTATTGCTATTGCTTTTTGGCGGCATTCTTTTTCGCTGGTTTGGCGA
>CAMPJQ010000354.1 GCA_946886925.1 uncultured Terrimonas sp. | reverse complement strand
AATATATTTTATCCGTGTCCTTTCTATAATTTATGATAAATACATTTCAAACTTTGCTGCTTACTGTTTTGTTACAATTGACGGTAAAACAGGTTACGCAATGGTCGTTTTACTAACTTTTTTTAAGCCCACTTTATGACCACTGATACCATAATACAATATATAAAGGTAGCATGGTATCATAAACCAGTAAGAGCTGCGGGCAGCAAAAGCATGTGCTGTTCCTTCAGCTACGCCATTTGCAACAGCCTCCTGCGTGCCACTATCTACCATAGCACCGTATACCAGTGGTAAAATGGCTCCTCCCACAAACGACATCACAACGATGCCAGAACCCAATTTGGTAAATCTGCCGAGGCCGCTTATGGCAAGCGGAAATATTGCGGGAAATAACAATGAATTCGCAAAGCCCAGCAAAGCAATGAACAATACAGACGTAAAGCCACTGGTGAATAACGCAACAGCGGTAAATACTACACCTATAACTGAAAAAATCTTCAGGCTGGTTTGCTGGGACAGCAACTTCGGAATAGCAAAAATTCCAAGTATATAACCGATCAGCATACAAACCAATGTAGCAGATGTAAAAAATTTCGCTTTAGACATTTCAATTCCAAGAGCGTGCCCGTAGCTGATTATAGTATCTCCTGACATTACTTCCACTCCTACATATAAAAACATGGCTAAGGCGCCTAAAAATAAATGCGGGAACTGAAAGATATTCTTTTTGCCCTCCGTTGCAACGGAAGCAGTACTTTCATCTGCATCTCCGTCATCCTTAATATCGGGTAACGAAGAATAATACACAGCGATTGCAAGTATTACCAATACAATCGTTATAATAATATAAGGATTGATAACCCTGGCAGCCAGGTGATCAAGTTCCGCCGCCTTAGCAGCAACATCCATTGATTTTAATTTTTCTGTAAGTGCGTCTGCATCCTTCAAGGCAATAAAACCGAATATTAAACTTGCAATAATGCCGGCTAACTTATTACATATCCCCATTATACTTATCCTGGAAGCAGCGCTTTCAATAGGCCCAATAATGGATATGTAAGGATTTGACGCGGTTTGCAATAAGGCAAGTCCTGTTCCGATCACAAACAGCCCGAATAAAAACAGATTGTAATTGCGCGACTGTGCTGCGGGTATAAAAACCAATGCCCCTACAGCCATAATGAGAAGACCCAGGGACATCCCTTTTTTATAACCGGTTTTCCTTAGAACATACGATGAAGGAATGGACATTACAAAGTATGCAATAAAAAAAGCTGTAGCAACCAGGAAAGACTGGGTAGTGGATTCCAGTTCGCAGGCTATTTTAAGGTAAGGAATCAATATTCCATTGATCCAGGTAACAAATCCAAAAATAAAAAACAAAGCCCCAATAATAATAATAGATGAAATGTAGCTTTTACGGGCAGCAGCGGGTTGAAGACCTATGGCTGTAGACATGTTTGTATAAAATTTCCCGAACTTAACAAACATATTGGGAATAGCAACTCCATTTGCGATTTTTTTTGCCGCAAACGGTTGTTATGATTTAATTTCACCGCCTGTTCTTATATTTACCAACTCAACGTTTAAAAATGGCTCAAACCAAGCAACCGACCAATACCAGCGCACTGAGTATACTGGTGATCGTATTCTTTTTTTGGGGATTTATTGCTGCCGGTAATGGCATTTTTATCCCTTTCTGCAAGCATTATTTTAAACTCGACCAGTTTCAGAGCCAGTTGATTGACTTTGCTTTTTACGGGGCTTATTATATCGGGGCCTTGGGTTTGTTTGTGGCATCGGCGGTAAAAAATAAAGACATAATGAATCACTGGGGCATGAAAACCGGCATAATCTACGGTTTGCTTACCAGCGCTGTAGGCGCCGTGCTGATGTTGCTGTCTTTTAATTTCGGAGGCTTTGCAGGCATACTTATTTCCCTTTTTATAATAGGCCTTGGCTTCTCTTTGCAGCAAACTTCTGCCAATCCTTTTGCTATTGCTCTGGGTGATCCTTCTACCGGCTCGCACAGGCTTAACCTTACAGGTGGCGTAAATTCATTTGGCACCATGATTGGTCCCATCATAGTTGCCATTGTATTGTTCGGACATGCTTCAAAAAGTGACACCGATATTGCCAATGCTACAATCACATCTATGAACTCTTTATATATAGGTGTGGGAATACTATTCGTGCTTTCTGCCTTGCTCTTCAGGGTCAGCAAAAAATTGCCCAATGTAAAAGAAGAAGACAGCTTTGAGCCCGCTCCTAAAGCCATGTGGCTGCTGATATTTATTACGTTGGTGATGGCGGTTGTATTTGGAATTATTTTTGCCAGTTACCGCGGACTTCCTGTAAATGAAAAACTTTCGCCGGAGGTAAGCCTGAGAAATATGTGGTTGCTGGTTGGGGGACTGGTAATTATGATCTTTAGCTTTTTTGGCGCCAACGCCAGCGCACAAAAAAATGCCGCAGGCTGGGGTGCCATGAAATATCCGCAACTTGTACTTGGTATGCTGGCAATATTTATGTACGTGGGGGTGGAAGTAACTATTCAAAGCAACCTGGGCGAATTGCTCAAAACAGAAGCTTTCGGGGGCTATAGTGAAAACGATCTTGCTCCATATATATCTCTTTATTGGGGAAGTTTGATGATCGGGAGATGGACAGGAGCAATTACCGTATTCAATCCAACAAAATCAATGCGCAACCTGTTATGGATATTGGTCCCATACATTGCTTTTGGCATTACGATAGGCGTAAATCTTATTGCAGGAAATGATTTCACGCCATTGTACGGCTATGCTTTCGTTATTGCATTCCAGATAGCAGGCTTTTTCCTCGGTAAAGAACGACCAACGGAAACATTGATGATTTTTGGAGGATTGGGTATAATTGCCATGCTGACCGGGTTATTTACCACCGGCCAGATTGCCACTTATGCTTTTTTAAGCGGTGGATTGTTCTGCTCCATTATGTGGCCCAGCATATTCAGTTTGGCCATTGCAGGATTGGGAAAATATACTGCACAGGGATCTGCCTTTCTTATTATGATGATATTGGGAGGTGCCATTATCCCTCCATTACAGGGTAAACTTGCAGATATACCCGCAATTGGAATTCATCATTCATATTGGATTCCGGTTTTATGTTTTGCTTATCTTACCTTTTATGCCTTGCGTGTAAAATCCGTTCTAAAATCGCAGGGCATTGATTATAGTGCGCTCGACAGTGGTGGCGGGCATTGATCTTTAAACACATCCGTATTTAAGCAAAGAAAATAACAATTTTTACTTTACTACAAATGAAACAGGAATACGCAATTGGCATTGATATCGGTGGAACGAATACCGTTTTTGGCATTGTTGATCACCGGGGAGACACATTATACCGTGGCGCCATTTCGAGCAGGAAGCATACAAAAGTAGAAGATTATATTGAGGAGTTGCACGAAGCGCTTCAACCTGCTATAGAACAGGTAGGCGGCATAGATAGCATTAAAGGCATAGGCATAGGCGCTCCCAATGGAAATTTTTACAGTGGTACAATAGAGTACGCCCCCAACCTCATATGGAAAGGTATTATTCCGCTTGCAAGTATGATGACTGAAAAATTTACTGTGCCGGCGGCATTAACCAATGATGCAAATGCCGCCGCAGTAGGTGAAATGATGTATGGTGCTGCCAAAGGGATGAAAGATTTTATTATGATCACATTAGGCACGGGCGTTGGAAGCGGTATTGTAGCGAACGGGCATTTAATATACGGGCATGATGGCTTTGCAGGAGAATTGGGACACACCATGATCATACCCAACGGACGATTGCACCCGGGTACAGGCATGTATGGTTCATTGGAAAGTTATGCATCCGCCACCGGTGTTGCCAATTCGGCAAGAGAATTTCTTGAACAACGACAGGGACAGGATAGTTTGCTCAGAAATTATCCGACCGATGAAATTGATTCAAGGATAGTATATGATTGTGCCGTACAGGGCGATCCTATAGCAAGGGAAGTATATGAGTACACTGGAATGATATTGGGTATGGCGCTTGCTAATTTCGTAATGTTTTCTTCGCCAGAAGCTATTATATTATTCGGTGGTATGACCAAAGCCGGTGATCTGATTCTTAAACCCACCAAAGAGCACATGGAGAAAAACCTTCTCCCCATTTTCCAAAATAAAGTAAAACTTATTTTCAGTGAACTCAAAGAAGCGGACGCTGCTATTTTAGGCGCCAGTGCATTGGTGTGGGATATGA
>CAMPJQ010000353.1 GCA_946886925.1 uncultured Terrimonas sp. | reverse complement strand
ATAATGACGGATTGTTCCTCAACGAGGCCGCCGACCTTCTCTTTCATTATCTTATTCTTTTAAATGCAAAGGGATATCGCTTAAAAGATATTACCCGCATACTGCAGGAAAGGCATTCGGGATAAGGGTGTGAGGGACAAGGTGTTCTGGATGAGGTTATCAATAACGAAGTAGATTTTATCTTTTACACCAGCATTGAGCTTCTCAATGTCTATCAATTGTTTCAGGCTTTTTTATCAAAGGCAGCGTTGAGATTCTCGCCGGCCACGTAATTCATAGACACTTCAAAAGCATCAGAAATTTTTTTTCTCTGCCCTCGCTGGAATTCGTGCCGTTGACAAACGCAGGCATCACCAACAACACCAGCATGAATATATGATTATCTTTATGTAGACAGTGACAGCATATTGCGTTAGAATCCGTGAAGAACCAGGATATTGGTTAGGAAGAAAGTTTCTGCCATTGAAAAGAGGAATTCGCCGCCGCTGTTGGGTGTTCGCGGGATGGGCAATGTGCATCAGCGTCACCAACAACAAGAGATGATATTTGAGCCGGTAGCGATACGAAAGAAGCAGGGATTGCCTTAAAGCAGGATTGATTATCCCGCTGGTGACAACACCAGGCGGAGGCCGTGTAAACAATGAAGAGTGGAAACTAAGGGAAGCTGAGTCTCCGGGATAAAATTATACTGTGCGGTTGTGTCAAAATCGAAACATAAAATAATTTAAGTGGAAAATCTAACTACGACATTTAAGTTTGTTTTGCCATTGCTATTACTATTCAGCGGAGAAGGAGGAGCGTTCAGGTCTGATTTTCAGGAAAAAATAAACGATCAGCAGCGGGAGATCTTTGTTGCTCCCACAGGAAAAGATTCCAATCCGGGTACTTCAAAGAAGCCACTGCGTTCCATTCAAAAGGCAATAAACAAAGCCAGCGCCGGAACAACAGTTACATTGCTTACAGGCGAATACAACCTTAATGCTCCCGTTACCATTTCGGCAAAAGGCACTCCCGGCGGATGGATAATCCTACGTGGAGCAAAAGGTGCTGAAGCAATCCTCAACGGAATAAAAATAAATATTCCTGATTCCGGTAAATACCCACGGAATAATGGATTAATACAGGTTCAGAATGCCGCATACATCCGCATTCAGAATATTCATGTGCGCAATTCGCATCGTGCCGGGATCAACATCCAGGAAAGCAAATATGTAGATGTTGTAAACTGTATTTCCGAGAACAGCCTTTCACCGGGTATTGCTGCATGGCAACGTTGTGAGTATATCCGGGTTTTGGGAAATACGGTTATTAATGCCAACAATATGAAAATGAGCTGGACGCCCTATAAAGGACATGAAGCGCCACATGAGGCCATCAGCATAGGCGGAGCGCATCATTTTGAGGTTGCATGGAATCATGTTTATAACTGTCAAAAGGAAGGCATAGATGTTAAAGAAACCGCTGCGTACGGCATTGTTCATCATAATTATGTTCATCATCTCAAAAGACAGGGATTGTATATAGATGGATGGTTTGGACAATTGGAGGAAATTGAGATGTATGATAATATTGTGCATGACTGTGAATCGGGTATTGCCGTTTCATCGGAAGAAGGACCCAATACCAGGAATTTAAAGATCCATCATAACCTGGTATACAATAACAGGGCCACAGGTTTGTTTTTTTCAAGATGGGGCGCTGATAATCCACGCGAAAATGTAGCGATTTACAACAACACATTTTACAGAAACGGGTGGGGAGTTAATTTTTCCGGCGACCCTCAATACTGGCTCAGCGGCGGGTGCTATTTGTATTCCACAAATCTTAAAGATGTCAGCATTATAAATAACATTTTCGCTCATAATTTTCCATTCGAAATTGGGCATACATCGCGTTTAGCAGGAAACTGGGTTGTAAAAAAAAATATTAATATCAGCAATAATCTTATTCAGGATATAAATAAATTTAGTTATCCTATGTACCTGAAAACATGGTTAAAGGACAGTGTCTATGCAATGACCGGGACAAACGCAATTTTAGACGACCCTCAATTTGTTGACGCTGAAAATGGTGATTTCAGGCTTAAAGCAAATTCACCCGCAGCACATGCAGGATATGCTTACCCGGCAAAGAATTCAGCTAAATATTTGGGGGTTTTCGAGCCGGGCATTGGCACGGATAATTTTTGGTGGACAGGTAAATTTCCTCCTGAGATTGATATGAAAAATTACGGAAAATAAACAAGCTGCCTAAGCAATCCGGGTTTGGTTACCTTGCCTGGCTCGTTCACCGGCAGGTAGCGCGTTGGTTGAATAAATGATATTCCCTGGGATGGGCAATGTCTATCAGCATCACCAACAACAAGAAGCGATATTTGATTCGGTAGACGAAATGAAGCGGGAGTTGTAATACTATACTTAGTACTTCCTCATTTGGTTTGCTAATAGGTGAATGCCACCCGCCACGGCGGACAGATCGCCGGCAGCCCTTTCGGATTTGAAACTTATCTTTTTCAATTTGATTCCTGATACTTTACATTCAGATGCGGTCTGACCCTCCTCGTCGGGTGCCGACCGCATCTCACTATCTTCTACCCCGCGTCCGAACGGTGTTCAGTCGGGCGTGCTCTCACCTCTGTCTTTTCCACTTCTCATATGTTTACATCACCATAAAATCAGTTTCTGTATCACCCCAGAGCAGGCTCACTTTTCCGCTTTCATCCACATTAATGGTGAATTTTTCTGTAAAAGCCGGTGCTTTGGCAGGTTTAACTTTTACCCTTAATGCATCCTGGCTTTCATCGTATTTAAAAGCGCCCCATTGTTCCCATGTTTTATTGAATATAATTGTCCATTCATCATCGCCTGCAATGGTAAACAAACCATATTTACCAGCGGGTAAATCCTGTCCTTCAACTTTTATGTCTTTGTCTGTTTCAAAAACAGTGGCTTTATTGGCTCCTGTACGCCATACCTTGCCAGGCAGCGGTTCAAGGTCCTTACCAATGGTTCTGCCTTTTACTGAGGGCTGGCTGTAGTCAATTTTAATAGTAGCACCGCTGGCTATTTTTGCAGATGCTGTTGCGGGAGGGCTGGCAGGAGCTTTATTATCCTGTGCGAATGCCGTGCCTGACATTAGTAGCAAAACTGTTACTGCCGAAAATAAGAATGATCTTTTCATATTGTTGTAGTTTTTTAATACTAAAATGGTCTCAATATTCATGCCATCCGTATTATTGCAGTTGCCGTTTGTACAATTGAATTACATTCTCCAATCCTAAGTAAAGTGCATCGCATATCAAAGCATGACCTATGGAAACCTCGTTTACCCACGGAATTTGTTGTTTAAAGTAGCTGAGATTATGCATGTCCAGGTCATGCCCTGCATTTATGCCTAATCCCAGTTCTTTAGCGCGTTGCGCTGCAAACAAGTAAGGGGTAACCGCACTTTCTTTATCTGTAAGATATTTTTTTGCATATCCCTCCGTATACAATTCTATCCTGTTGGTTCCCGTTGCTGCAGCTCCTTCCACCATTTCAATAACAGGATCAACAAAAAGAGATACTCTTATGCCGGCTTGCTGAAAAACATGGATCATCTCTGTTAAATAATCTTTATGCTTTATGGTATCCCATCCATGGTCGCTGGTAATTTGCCCCAGGTCATCGGGCACCAATGTTACCTGGTGAGGTTTGGTTTCCAGCACCAGGTCAACAAATTTCTGTTCCCTGCAATTTCCTTCAATATTGAATTCCGTGCTGATTATCTTTTTTATTTCTCTTACATCGCTGTAGCGGATATGCCTTTCGTCGGGTCTGGGATGTACGGTTATGCCATCGGCGCCAAAGCGTTCTATGTCTCTTGCTGCTTTTAGCACATCGGGGTTGTTGCCGCCACGGCTGTTTCGCAGTGTGGCGATTTTATTTATGTTTACCGAAAGTCGGGTGATATGATGCATATCCAAAATTAAAGCCTTATTTAGTATTATTTTACAGGCTTTAACCCGGTTTTCAATATATTTACAAAGGCTAAACAAAAGTTTACAAAAAAATTACTGATGCAATCAATCAAACAACTGCTTACAGGCTCCAAAGTGTTTTTTATTGTGTGGTGTATGGTGGCTGCCTTTGGTACCTACTTTTGTATGTATGCTTTCAGGAAACCCTTTAATGCCGGCACTTACGAAGGATTGTCGTTATGGGGAATAAATTATAAGGTGGTACTTATTATTGCGCAGGTCTTTGGTTATATGATTTCCAAATTTATTG
>CAMPJQ010000352.1 GCA_946886925.1 uncultured Terrimonas sp. | reverse complement strand
ACAATACAACGGATGAAGACGTAACAGGAGATTATCCGCAATTGCGTGAATTTAATACCGAAGACAATATAAAATTTGAGAAACTAAAAGCCTGGTTAGTACAACATTCTACCAAAGAAAAAAGCCACGAAGTTGTCCGTTTTCTTAAAACATGGCAGCCGGCTGTTAATGCACACGTTGCCGATGAATTGGTGAACAGTGCGGTTTCAGATACCAGGCTGGCTCTCAGGAATAATGCGGTTAGCCGTTTACCCGGGATTGATCTTACCAATAAAAATGTATTGCGTTATCGCTATACTTCAGGAATTGAAAAGGGCAAATTGACAATTCATTTAGATAGTCCCGGCGGACCTGTGCTGGCATCTACTATTATTCCCACGTCGCAGGAATTGAATGTAGGTCGTGTTGATCTTAATGTGGTTACGGGCGTACATGACCTGTATTTTACCTATACTAACCCCACTGTTGAAAAAACGAATGAAAATACCCTGGCGTATTTTGACTGGTTTTATTTTACCTCACCTTTCCCGGGTAGGGAAGCGCAAGGATACGATAGTGCCTATGCCTGGTTTAACGAGCTGATTACCACTTCCGTTTCTGCAGTTACGCCTGTAATGATGGAGAATCCACCTGATATGTTTCGCTCCACCCATGTATTTGAAAGGGGCAACTGGATGGTGAAAGGCGATGAAGTACAGGCGGATGTACCTCATTCACTCAACCCGCTGCCCAAAGGAGCACCGCGCAACCGCCTCGGACTGGCGATGTGGATGACGGATAAAAAAAATCCGCTTACATCAAGAACCATTGTAAACAGGATATGGGAGCAGCTTATGGGGCAGGGGATCGCCGAAACGCTGGAAGATCTGGGCTCGCAGGGTATTGAGCCCACGCATCGGTTATTGTTAGACTGGCTGTCGGGACAACTGATGAATGAATACAACTGGAGCCTGAAAAAATTAGTCAAAACAATTGTGATGTCAGCTACTTACCGGCAGGATTCTAAAATAACCCCCGAAATGCTGGAAAAAGATCCTTTTAATAAATATTATGCACGTGGCCCGCGGATAAGGCTATCTGCGGAACAAATAAGAGACCAGGCTTTGGCATTGTCTGGATTGTTAAGTCCAAAAATGTATGGTGAAAGCGTAATGCCTTACCAGCCACCGGGTATATGGCTGTCTCCTTATGATGGAAATGTATGGGAAAAAAGCACTGGGGAAGATCAATACCGGCGTGCAGTATATACATACTGGAAGCGTACTGCCCCTTATCCCACGATGCTTAGTTTTGATGGTGTGGCGCGTGAAGTATGTATTGCCAGGCGAATACGAACCAACACACCCTTACAGGCTTTGGCCACTTTAAATGATGAAGGCTTTATTGAAATGGCGCGGCATTTTGCAGCAAGAATGGAGGAAGAAGGTGGCAGCAATGTGGAGCAACAGATCAGCAAAGGATATGAGCTGGCGATGTTTCGGCCCATCAG
Source organism: uncultured Terrimonas sp. (assembly GCA_946886925.1). Next base: position 2,781 of record CAMPJQ010000352.1, on the reverse strand, counting down.
CAAAGAAAAGCTGGAACCTTTAATGAATTTATATCAGCAGGCATTACAGCAATTTAAGAAAGATGCAACGAAGACATGCGAAATGATTGGTGCAAACAGGGAGCACAACACCCCTGAAAAAGCAGCGCTGATTGTAGTGGAAAATGCTATGCTTAACTTAGATGAATTTGTTACGAAGAATTGATAAAATATGACTCAAAAAGAATTGCATAACCAGCGGCTGATTAATGAGGCCAATCATGAAACCCTGCGTTTTGTAACACGCAGGCATTTTTTAAAAGACAGCATTACCGGTTTGGGCGCAATGGCGTTCGGATCATTATTAAGCGGTTGCGATTTCTGGGGTTCAAAAGGAGCAGGATTGAATGCTTTTGACAGTAATAATCCATTAGCGGCACATCCTCCTATGTTTCCCGGAAAAGCAAAATCCGTGATCTATCTGCATATGGCAGGCGCCCCGTCGCAATTGGAAATGTTTGATTACAAACCCGATCTCATGAAATTAGACGGGTTGGAATGTCCGCAATCTTTGCTGGAAGGAAAACGCTTTGCATTTATCAGAGGCGTACCCAAAATGCTGGGGCCACAGGCACATTTTGAGCAACGCGGACAAAGCGGGGCATGGGTATCGGATAATTTACCGCATTTTGCGACAGTGGCCGATGAAGTGAGTTTTTTAAAAGCGGTTAAAACAGACCAGTTTAATCATGCACCAGCGCAACTGCTCATGCATACGGGTGGCGCACGTTTAGGCCGGCCAAGCATGGGCTCATGGGTAAGTTATGGTTTGGGAACAGAGAACAGTAACCTGCCTGGCTTTGTTGTACTTACTTCAGGTGGTAAAAATCCTGATGCGGGAAAAAGTGTGTGGGGAAGCGGTTTCCTGCCTTCCGTTTACCAGGGTGTGCAATGCCGCTCCGAAGGCGATCCGGTACTTTTTATCAATAACCCGGAAGGGATAGATAAAGACATTCGCAAAGCATCTATTGACGCCATCAACAAAGTAAACCAGCAATCGTACGAAGAGTTTAAGGATCCTGAAATATTGTCGCGGATATCTCAATATGAGATGGCTTATAAAATGCAGATGTCGGTGCCGGAAGCAATGGATATCAGTGATGAACCGGAGTATATACATGAGATGTATGGTACCAAACCGGGCAGAACAAGTTTTGCCAACAATGTATTGCTGGCAAGAAAATTAGTGGAAAAAGGCGTACGGTATGTGCAACTGTTCGACTGGGGGTGGGATTCGCATGGAACAAGCCCGGCCGATTGCTTAGAAATAGGATTGATCAACAAATGCCGCTCCATAGACCGGCCCATAACTGCCTTATTGCTCGACCTTAAACAAAGAGGCTTGTTGGAAGAAACATTGGTGGTATGGGGCGGAGAATTTGGACGTACACCTATGCAGGAAAACAGGGATGGCAAGGCAATGCCTTTTAAGGGAAGAGATCACCACGCCGAAGCATTTACGATGTGGATGGCAGGCGGTGGTATAAAAAAAGGTTTCAGCTATGGAGAAACAGATGAAATAGGCTATAGCGCCAGGAGTGGAAAAGTAGAGCCCAATGATATACAGGCTACTGTATTGAACCAGTTGGGTTTTGACCATGAAAAATTTATTTACCAGTTCCAGGGGCGGCCATTCCGTTTAACCGATGTAAGCGGAAGGGTGATAAGCGAAATTGTAGCATAGAACTATTGAACTGTATTGCTTGTCACTCATCACTTACTACTTATCACTTACCACTATTGTATGCCTTTAAACCGGAGAAAATTTATTTCAACTACTGCTGCCCTTGGCGGAGCAATGATCGCACCTTTTCAACAACCAATAATGGATAAACCCGCTTTCCCTCTTCCTGCCGATTTTATGCCTTTGGTAATGGCAACCAATTGGGGATTTGAAGGCACAACGGATGATTTTTGTAGTAAGGCCAAACAGGAAGGCTACGATGGCATAGAAATGTGGTGGCCAACCGAAAAAATACAACAGGACGTATTGTTCACTGCCTTGCAAAAGCACCGGTTAGCGGTTGGATTTTTATGCGGATCGGGTGATAGTCACTTCGAAAAGCACCTGGAGCAATTTCAGAAAATGGCAAATGCGGCTGCCACACAGCAAATACAAAAGCCATTGTACATCAATTGTCATTCGGGAAAGGATTATTTTTCGTTTGAACAGAACAGGCAGTTTATTGAATATACTATCGTCCTGTCAAAAAAAACAGGCATCCCCATCAGCCATGAAACGCATCGCTCGCGCATATTGTATGCTGCTCCTGTAGCGCGTCAGTTTATGGAAGCCGTTCCCGGATTGCGTGTTACGCTGGATATTTCTCATTGGTGCAATGTGCATGAATCATTACTGAATGACCAGGAGGAAACAGTGCAATTGGCGCTGTCAAGGGTTGACCATATTCATGCAAGGATAGGTCACCCCGAAGGACCGCAGGTAAATGATCCGCGGGCGCCTGAATGGGAGGCTACGGTAAAACGCCATTGGCAATGGTGGGATAAAGTAGTGGAACTAAAAATAAAACAGGGAATAAAAAAGCTAACTTTCCTTACCGAATTTGGCCCGCCCGATTATCTTCCCGCACTTCCCTATACACGGCAACCGCTGGCAGATCAATGGGCTATCAATGTATATATGAAGAACCAATTGAAGAAAAGATATTCTGATCAATAAAAATATTACTCCGCAGCTTTTATGATACTACTCAGCATTTCAGGTTTCTTCGGTCGTTTTCATCCCTTACTCGTGCATTTGCC
>CAMPJQ010000351.1 GCA_946886925.1 uncultured Terrimonas sp. | reverse complement strand
TGAATAAGATGCAATCTGTTGCCGCTGTAATAAAACCTGAAGAGGCGCCGGATTATCATCTTACCGCAAGAGAAAAAGAAGTGCTGTCCTGCCTTGTTAATGGACTTAGTTATAAAATGATCGCCGCCGATCTTACCATCAGCTATGAAACCGTTCGCAGCCATGTAAAAAAAATATACGAAAAACTACATGTGGCTTCCCTGACGGAAGTAGTGGCCAAGGCTATCAAACAACGAATAGTATAACAGATGAACTGTTACAAACAAAGGACTTCTCTATCCCCCTGTAATTCAACTGCAAAATATCCCACTTTTATCAGAGGATACAATTTGTCTTTCATCCTCAGCTCATACTTATGCCCGAAAATGGGGGCTTAGTACCCGGTTTCAGTGATTGCATTCATCTTCATTCCACAGGACATTTGTGCACTTCAAAATAAACCTTGCAAAATGAAAAGGCAAAAAGATTTTCTTTCCTGTTTCCTGCAGCCTACTATTTTTTAAAAGTAGCAGAACATATTGTAAATCACCCGAAAGGAATTCCTGCTCACGATTTTAATAGTGTTTACGATGAAACCATTTTATAATCTAAAAAAATAGTTGTATGCCGACTCCGTTAGAAATTTTACTTGACCCCATCTCGTTGTGTATCCTGGCAATGTACCTGCTGCTAATTCTTTGGGAAGCATTTTTTCCTGCCCGCAAACTTCCTAATATTCCTTACTGGCGGATAAAGGGAATTGTTTCATTTTTCTTCTTCTTTTATCTGTCAACCTATTTACCACTGCTCTATGCTGAATGGCTGCCATCATCACAGTTGTTGAAGCTAAATGAGATGAATATACTGGCAGGAGGAATAGCAGGTATATTGATTTATGAATTTGGCATGTATGTATGGCACAGGGCTATGCACAACAGCAAGGTATTGTGGAGAATATTTCACCAGATGCACCATAGCGCCGAACGCCTGGATACCTATGGCGCATTTTACTTTAGCCCTTTTGACATGATTGGATGGACACTGCTGAATACAGTTTGTTTCTCCTTTATTACCGGACTTTCACCACAATCGGTGACCGTGGTATTGCTTGTGACTAATTTCTTCAGCATCTTCCAACATGCCAATATTAAAACACCGGCATGGATAGGTTATTTTATCCAGCGCCCCGAAAGCCATGCAGTTCATCATGCAAAAGGCGTTCATGCCTATAATTATTCCGACCTGCCTTTATTTGATATTGTGTTCGGCACTTTCAAAAATCCACCCCAATATGTGAACGAAACTGGTTTTTACACCGGTGCATCATCAAGAATAAAAGATATGTTGTTGTTTAAAGAAGTTGATAAACCTTAAACATTTCGAAGTGATCAATACAAGGCATTAGGCTCTATCACCAAATTTGATCATTTTTCACACACTTTTGGTTATTGCATAAGCCTTATTTCATTATCATTTTTGCGCTGAAAAAACATTAAATCAAATCAATTTTTATTTCATGAAAACAATGGTCTTTTTATTGGTATTTGCAATGAATGTGGTATGCGGGCAGGTATTTGCCTCACATGCGGGAAATATAAGCCGGCAGGCAAAAGAAGCTTTCAAAAAGGAATTTCCCGCTGCAGAGTCTGAACAATGGACAAAAGTAGCAAACAGTAATCTTTATTCAGTAAGGTTTGCGTACAACAATCAGTCATCTGTAGCTTATTTTGATGAAGATGGAAATGCGGTTGCCTTTGCGCGTATGGTTACAAAAGAACACCTGCCTTACAATGCAATCCGCACACTTAACAAAAAGTACAGCGCCGGTGAAATTTTGAAGGTTGTAGAATTAACTATGGATAATGAACTTAGCTATATGCTAAATGTAGCAACGGGAAATAGCAGGATTGTGCTCCGCATTTACATTAACGGTTATATCCAGAAGATTAAAGTGCACAAAAAGCAGGCACCTTCAGAACCTGCTTACGTTCAGGTTATTTCATAAAAACTGCACATCAAATCCACAATTGCAAATTTACAGATACCTGCTTCACGGCAGGTATCTTGCTTTATTGGAGGTACATGCTTAACGCATCATATTATCACGCTATTACAAATTCCCTTTCTTCATTTCTTCCACCGCGAAATTAGCTGCCCTTGCGGAGAACGCCATATAGGTGAGTGAAGGGTTTTGAGTAGAAGTTGAAGTCATACAGGCGCCATCGGTTACAAATACATTTTTGCAGGCATGCAACTGGTGCCATTTATTAAGCATGGATGTTTGGGGATCGTGCCCCATACGAACACCGCCCATTTCATGAATATCCAATCCCGGAGCACCGGGACGTTTGCTGGTTTTCACGTCCTTAAATCCTGCAGCCGTAAACATTTCACTAACCTGCTCAAAATAATCATTCAGCATTTTTACATCATTGTCATCAAAGTCTACCGAAATCTTTAACAGCGGAACGCCCCAGTCATCTTTTTTATCCGCATCTAATTTTACAAAGCTTTGTTCTTTGGGGATCGTTTCGCCCATCATATGCGAACCCACATGCCATGAACCCAGTTTGCGGTTCAGCAAATTATCTTTCAGTGTTTCTCCCATTGCAGATGTATCGCTGTAAAATCCACGTCCCGCGCTAAATCCTGCTGCATATCCCCGGAGAAAATCCGTTTCCTGTTTGTACACATTCCTAAACCGGGGTATATAGCCGCTTCCCGGACTTCGCCCGTCCGTTCTGAATTTATCCAACGGGCCTTCATACCGGCCGCTTACATTACCTCCGTAATGGTGAAAAGCTACATACTTGCCCAATACGCCGCTATCGTTACCCAGCCCATTGGGAAATCGGTTTGATTTTGAATTGAGCAGGATAAGATTGGTATTGATGGCAGACGCATTTACAAAAATAATTTTAGCAAAATATTCTATCTCTTCTTTTGTATTGGTATCAATTACCTTAACACCGGTTGCCTTTCCTTTTTGTTCATCGTATACAATTGAATGCACTACAGAAAACGGCCGCAGTGTTAGGTTACCTGTTTTTTGCGCCCAGGGTATAGTGGAAGCATTGCTGCTGAAATATCCGCCAAACGGGCACCCGCGCTGACACAGGGTTCGGTTCTGGCACTGCCCCCGCCCCTGTTCCAGATGAACAGACTGCGGTTGAGACAAATGTGCCATGCGTGCACTGATCAAATGACGGCTTTTATATTTCAGAGCTACTTGTTCTTTAAAATAATTCTCTACTGCATTAAGTTGAAAAGCGGGAAGGAACTCACCATCAGGCAATTCTTTCAAGCCGTCTTTATTACCGGCTATACCTGCAAATTTTTCCACATAGCTATACCACGGAGCTATATCTTTATAACGAATCGGCCAATCCACCGCAAAGCCATCCCGTGCCGGGCCTTCAAAATCAAAATCGCTCCATCGCTGCGTATGACGGGCCCATAATAATGATTTCCCTCCAACCTGGTAACCCCGTATCCAGTCAAAAGGTTTTTCCTGTATGTAGGGATGCTCATCATCCTTAACAAAAAAATGCATGGCATCTTCCCTGAAAGCATAGCACTTGCTAACAATCGGCGACTTTTCCTTTATCGCCAGCGGCACTTCGTTCCTGTGCTCAAATTCGTAAGGAAGCATATTGGTGGTGGGGTAATCTTTGATGTGTTTTACATCCCTGCCACGTTCGAGCAGCAAAGTTTTTAATCCTTTTTCGGTAAGTTCTTTTGCCGACCAGCCACCACTGATCCCGGAGCCGATTACAATGGCATCGAATGTGCGCTCTTTAATGCTGTCTGTATTTAACTGAGGCATACTTTTTATTGCGTTTTATTAAACTTTTTCAACGGGGAAATATCCGTTATACCTGCCGGGAACCATTTCATATTGCTTCAGGTCTGTCATTACGTATTTTGAATTGGTGAACCCCTGTATCACCCTTCGTTTGGTGATCTCAAAAAAAGTACGAAGCGCAGGATCACTGTTAGTATCCTTCAGGGTACTTTCAATAAAATGAGTTCTGGCAATAGCGTCTAACTGGTTAAAGGGCTTGTTGTTTTTTTCCAGCGAGGTTTTATTCAGAGAAATAAGTCCTGCTTTAAAAGCTTTTTGATCTTTGGCACTATGACAATCATCTACCATTTTTAAAGTAAATAAATGCAGGTTAAGGTCCCGGGCGCCGGGGGCGCCAGCCGTTTTGGGGATCATTGCTTCGGCAACTTCTCCCAACAAGGCTTCTTCACCTACCAGTATGTCCAGGTTCTTTAGTTCAATGGATGATTTACCG
>CAMPJQ010000350.1 GCA_946886925.1 uncultured Terrimonas sp. | reverse complement strand
TTATTGATATGCATAGTTGTATCAATAGGAGTCACAGCGTCATGCAAAAAAGATAAAGACACGGATGACGGCAAAGTTGAATTGCTGAGCTTTGGCCCCGCAGGTGTGCAGCATGGAGATACCATCAGCTTTATTGGGAATAACCTGAATAAGGTTACTGCAATAGAGCTGACCGGCGTTAGTGTTCCGCAAACATCCTTTATACAGCAAACTTCCGGACTCATTACCATTTTGGTACCGGAAGCTGCAGAACAGGGTCCTGCAATACTAAAAACTTCCGAAGGCGATGTTACATCAAAAACGTCCATCAATTTTGATGTACCGGTTGTCATCACTTCTTTTACAACGTCAGCACGTCCCGGCGAAAACATTACCATTACAGGTGAATACCTGAATTGGGTAGAATCAGTAACATTTGCCAGGGATGTTGTAGTAGCCGAATTTGTGAGCAGATCATTAACCGAACTGGTGGTTACAGTGCCTGCTGAAGCCCAAACCGGCACTTTAGTCATTTCTTGCGGAGGAACAGAACCCCTTACTATTGAAACAGAAGAAGAACTGGCAGTGGCTTTGCCGGCTATCTCGGAATTTTCGCCTAACCCGGCCGAACGCGGCGGTAATATTACCATTAAGGGCACCAACCTCGATCTTACAATGGGCATATTGTTCAAAGGATTAACAGCGCCTGTTACTTCATTTGTAAGTCAGTCAGCAACCGAACTGGTGGTTACCATTCCGGAAGAGGCCAATAAAGGCAAGATCACCTTACTGGCACACTCACAGGTTGCCGTAGAATCGGATGATGTGCTTGAACTGGTTGGCGACCTGCCTCCGTTAGCGCCTCTGGGACTGGTGTTTTATGATGATGCGCTTGAAAACGGCTGGCAGAAATGGGGCGGCTGGGGAGGCGGCGCCGTAGATATGGAGAACAGCGATAACGTTAGGGATGGCGACAAAGCCATTAAAGTAACATTTGCCAACGACTGGGGCGGACCGCTGCAGTTAGGCGGTGGTAATTCGTCAACCACAGGATATACCAATGTCGTTTTTTCAATCTTTGGCACAGCCGGCACGGAAGGCAAACAACTGAATGTGCTGGTGGAAGGAAAAGAAAAAGTTGTTACAATTGTTGAAGGAGAATGGACCGAATATAATGTTCCGTTAACAGATTATGAAAGCCCTGCAACAATCAATCAGTTTACATTACAGGACCGAGGTTTTGCGGGAACGATCTATATAGATCATATTGGTTTAAAATAGTTTTTATATACCGTTACTTGCAATTACCGGAGGCCCGTCGCCAACAAGTTGACACAATTGTGTGACAGGGCCTCTTTTTTGCTGACCGAACATCATACAACTCCTGCTGCTACAGGTATGCTTACTGGTGCATCATTTGCAATCAAAGAAATAAATTACCATGCCGCTGAATAAAATAATGAATTGGATTGCTTTTTTGCCGGGACTGTTTTGTATCATATTATTTTCCTGCAAAAAAAACAATGCCCCCGCACCCGATCCTGTTTCACCAACAGACACATCGGTGGTGATTAAACCTGTAACCGATCCTCCCATTGCTACAACCATGGGCTTTTTTTTAAACGACTGGCGGGCTAAAACATTTGCAGCTCCTGCTCATACGGAAGCTACACCCGTTACAGCAGCTACCAATAATATAGTAACCGTGGATGCTTCTTCCATCATTACCAAAATACCACTTTCCATATTCGGGCACAACGCCAACACCTGGATGACGCCCATGGTAACGGAGCCATTGTTTATGAATCATATCACCAACCTGCACCCGCATATCATTCGCTGGCCGGCAGGCAGCGGCAGCGATGTGTATTTCTGGAATCAACCGGAGGGCGTTACTCCACCTGATGCTCCTCAACAAATAATGGATAAAGACGGCGCGCTGAAAGAACCCGGATACTGGTATGGCAAAAGCAACAACAACTGGAGCGCCAGTCTCGACAACTATTATACCATGCTGCAACAAAGCGGCAACCAGGGAATGATTACCGTTAATTATGGGTATGCCCGGTATGGAACAAATGATGATCCTGTTGCAGCGGCCGCCCACCTCGCCGCCGACTGGGTGCGCTATGATAACGGCCGCACGCAATTCTGGGAAATTGGCAACGAAAATTATGGTGACTGGGAATGGGGCTATCGTATTGATCTTACAAAAAACAAAGACGGGCAACCTGAGTATTTAACCGGGAAATTATACGCGCAGCATTTTAAAGTGTTTGTTGATTCCATGCAAAATGCGGCAACAGAAATCGGTAAACAAATTTATATAGGCGCAACATTGGTTGAATCGCCTTCGGAAGCCTGGCAAACCAACACGGTAAAAACATGGAACAGCGGTATGCTGCCGGAGTTGGGTGAGAAACACGACTTTTATGTAGTGCATAATTATTTTACACCCTACAACAGCAATTCCAATGCAGCAGTGGTGCTGAATGCTGCATATACCGTTCCTTCCAAAATGATGAATTTTGTAAAGCAAACCCTGCAAACGGCAGGGGCGTCTGTGAAGCCAGTTGCTTTAACCGAATGGAATATGTGGGCCAATGGCTCCAAACAGCAGGTATCCAATACCAGCGGTATTTTTGCTTTACTGATCATGGGCGAAGCGCTGAAAAATGAATATGGCATGGCTGCCCGCTGGGATTTGCTTAACGGGTGGAGCAATGGCGATGATCATGGACTTTTTAGCGATGGCAATGAACCCGGTATTCCAAAATGGACGCCACGACCTTTATTTTATTATATGTATTTTTTTCAAAAAATGCTGGGCGACCGGTTTATACCGGCAAGCGTAAAGAACACTACGGCTATTGTGCCATACGCATCCACCTACAGCTCAGGACAAGTAAATATTACTTTGATCAATACCTCCGCATCGCTGGTTACAACAGAAGTAAAAATAAATAATTTTAACCCCGGCAACCGTTTTTACTGGTACAGCCTCGAAGGCGGCAACGATAATGGTGAATTTTCGCGAAAAGTTCTGGTCAATGGAAATGGACCGGAATTGGAAGCCGGCGGACCTATCAATTATGTTTCACTAAAAGCCTATTCGACAACAACAATGAATGGCATTAAAATAACAGTACCGCCACTAGGTGCGGTATGCGTGGTAGTAGATAAAAAATAAAAAATATGAAAAGAATAACAACAACACTCTTTTTTGTTATTGTATGGCATCCCTTTTTACAGGCACAGCCCTTAATGGGGATTCAACTCAACCAGGGCGGATTTTATGCGCATGCGCCAAAGATAGCTGTGGTTACAAGCCCTGTTGAGTCAGGTATATTCTATTTGCTGTCTGCTAATAAAAAAGATACATTATATAGAGGAATGCTGTCAACCCCGGAAAATTCGGATTACTCTTCCACTACAACACGCATAGCAGATTTTTCAGCATTCAGTGCAATTGGAGAATATGTATTGTTTGTACAAGATGCAGGATACTCTTATCCGTTCAGCATCCGAAGCAATATTCACCATGCGTTGAGCCGGGCATCTTTAAAAAGTTATTATTACCAGCGAATGTCAATGCCCATACTGCCACAATATGCAGGCAAATGGGTAAGACAGGCCGGACATCCTGATAAAGAAGTGCTCGTTCATCCTTCTGCAGCTTCCAAAAGGCGGCCAGCCCATACCGTTATACCATCTCCCGGTGGCTGGTACGACGCAGGTGATTATAATAAGTATATCGTTAACTCAGGCATTTCAATGGGCACGCTGCTTTCGGCTTATGAAGATTTCCCGCTTTATTTTGATACCCTTCAAACAAATATTCCCGAAACCGGCAACGGCATGCCGGATATTATTAATGAAATCCTGTACAACCTGCGATGGATGTTTACCATGCAGGACCCCAATGATGGCGGTGTATACCACAAATGCACCAATGCCGCTTTCGATAAAATGGTGATGCCCGCCAATTGTCATAACCCCAGGTATGTGGTACAAAAATCTACAGCGGCAACGCTTGATTTTACCGCGCGAATGGCACAGGCATCAAGGGTGCTTTCTAAATTTAAAAAACAACTGCCGGGCTTAAGCGACAGTTGCCTGCAGTCCGCACAATATGCCTGGCAGTGGTCCGGTAAAAACCCGGATCTTTTATATGACCAGGATGCAATGAACAAATTGTACCAGCCTGCTGTAACTACAGGTCCATATGGTGACAGAAATGTAACTGATGAGTGGTTCTGGGCGGCATGTGAATTGCTGGCAACCACAAGGAAAAAAGAA
>CAMPJQ010000349.1 GCA_946886925.1 uncultured Terrimonas sp. | reverse complement strand
TTCGCTTCCCGTTCGGAGTTCCGGAAAAGATTTAACCACCTGCGGAATCACATCGCCTGAGCGTTCTATTAAAATGGTATCTCCCAACTGCAAATTCTTTTCCTTAATATATTCTTCATTATGCAGTGAAATACTGGTTACAGTAACGCCGCCTACCTGCACCGGATCAATTTTTGCAACAGGTGTAACAGCGCCTGTTCTGCCTACCTGGAACTCTACTGTTTTGAGCTTACTGGTACCCTGCCGGGCTTTGAACTTATAGGCAATGGCCCACCGGGGATGGTGTGTAGTCATCCCTAACTTCTCCTGTATTTCAAGCTCGTTCACTTTAATTACCATGCCGTCAATTTCATATGGCAACTCGTCTCTCTGCTTTTCAAATGTTTCGCAATATTCAATTACGGCAGAGATGCCTTTAAACACTTTCTTTTCTTTTTGGGGGCTCCGGAAACCCAGTTCCCATAACATTTTTAATGAACCGCTATGCGTTTGTAATGCAGGCGGAACCTCATGCTTTGACAGAAAATTTACATCGCTTACATGGTAGAGGAATGCCTCTAAGTTTCTGCGGCTCACTTCTTTAGGGTCCTTAATACGCAATGAACCGGCGGCGGCATTTCGAGGATTGGCCAGCCTGGCTATACCCTGATCTTCGAGCATATCATTATAGGACTTAAAATGATTTTTATTCATCAGTACCTCACCTCTTATTTCAATTTGCTGTATCCCAAAAGAAGAAAAACCCGCCGATAATGGCACCGACCTGATCTGCCTGATATTGGTTGTAATGTCATCTCCCACCACACCATCACCACGGGTAGCGCCGCGTACCAGCAAATCATTTTCGTATATCAAAGAAATGCTGGCCCCATCAAATTTAGGTTCAACACAATATTCTATTACCTCCAGCCGGCTCAGTTCCCGTGCTTTGCGGTCAAAATCAACAAGGTCTGCTGCGTCGTACGAATTATCAAGCGATAACATGGGTACCAGGTGTTGCACTTTGGGAAAATCTTTTATCAACCCTTTTGATACACGCTGAGTAGGCGATCCGGGAATGATCAACGCGGGGTTTTCGGTTTCTATTTTTTCCAGTGCCTTGTACAACTGATCATATTCCGCATCAGCTATCAGGGGATCATTCATTACATAATAACGGTACTCGTGAAAACGCAGCACGCTGCGCAATTCATCAATCTTCGGTGCATCAATCCCCTTATCTATATGCTTTAAAAAAGAAATAGTTTGCTGCTGCAATTGCTGCGTTTGTTCTTTATTATACATAGTGTATATTTTTCTGGTGTAAAAGTATGGCAAAGCATTTAAGCGAAATAAAATTTGAAATCTGTTTTTCCTTCCGTTTACCGTCCCGGCCGTGTTGTTAACTCACCCTCATATGGCGCGCAACTCCCGGGTATGCGGTTTCTGTTTCTTTTGATATTGTACTATTTTTATCGGATTAATCCATTTTATGAAGTTGCTCTATATTCTCATTGCATTATGCAGTATGCTATCCTGTAATACCAAAACCAGGGTTGACTTGATTGTGCACAATGCAATAGTATATACGGTTGACAGCAACTTTACCATAGCAGAGGCCTTATCCATAAACGGGGGAAAAATAGTAGCTTCAGGCAGTAACGCAAATATCCTCAACCATTATACCTCAGATCATATAACAGATGCCCATGGGAAATCCATATACCCGGGATTTATTGACGCCCATGCTCACTTTTACGGATACGCGCTGAGCTTACAGGAAGTAGATCTTACAGGAACAAAAAGCTGGGATGAATGTATTGAGCGCATCGGGGCATTTGTTTCAAAAAATAATATACCTGCAGGCAAATGGATCATCGGCAATGGATGGGATCAGAATGATTGGGAAATAAAATCCTTTCCCAATAAAACATTGCTCGACAGGAATTTTCCGGATAATCCAGTTTTACTTTCCCGTATTGACGGGCACGCGGCCGTTGCCAATCAGCAGGCTTTGGATAAAGCATCATTAAAAGCAGGCGATATATTTGGCGGTGGTGTTATAGAAACCAAAGGCAAAACCCTTACCGGCATTTTGATTGATAATGCTATCGGCAAAGTAAGCGCAATGGTTCCCCAGCCGGATAAAGCCACACTTGAAAAAGTTTTTGATCTCGCTCAAAAAAATTGCTTCGCTGCTGGATTAACCGGTATTACAGACTGCGGTTTAATGAAGTGGCAGGTTGATCAGTTAGACAGTTTGCAAAAAACCGGCAAATTAAAAATGAAACTCACTATTTTATTATCCGATGCAAAGGAAAATTATAACCACTACCTTAGAACAGGCATATATAAGTCGGACCGCATGCATATTGCAGGATTCAAATTATACGCCGATGGTGCTTTGGGTTCAAGAGGCGCCTGTTTATTAAAACCCTATAGTGATAAACCGGGCTGGAGCGGTTTTTTGCTCGACAGTATTTCCCATTATACACAGGTGTTGCAAACAATAATGCAATCGCCCTTTCAGGCATGCACACACGCTATCGGCGATTCAGGCAACAGGATGATACTTAAACAATACGCTGCTGTATTAAAAGGTAAAAACGACAGGCGCTGGCGTATAGAACACGCCCAGGTGGTTGATACCGCCGACCTTCATCTTTTCAATCAATATAGCATCATCCCTTCTGTTCAGCCAACACATGCTACATCTGATATGTATTGGGCTGAAGACAGGTTAGGCAAAGAAAGGACTGGAACAGCCTATGCGTATAAAGATTTACTGCAACAAAGCGGTTGGTTGGTATTGGGAACAGATTTCCCCGTGGAAGATATCAGCCCCTTTAAAACTTTTTATGCCGCAGTAGTAAGAAAAGACGCTCAACATTTTCCGCCCGGTGGTTTTCAGGTTGAAAACGCATTAACAAAAGAAGAAACTTTAAAAGGGATGACGATATGGGCAGCCAAAGGCAGTTTTGAAGAAAAAGAAAAAGGTAGTCTTGAAAAAGGCAAATGGGCCGATTTTATCATTACCGATATTGACATTATGCAATGCGATCCGTCTGATATCTTAAAGGCTAAAGTGCAATACACTTATGTGAGTGGAGAAAAGGTATATGAGAGAAATAGGAAATGAGGCCGCAAATAATCAATAAACAGGGTGTCCCTCAATTTTATAATTCTTACTGAAGATCAATATCTCTTTAGAGCTTTTATCATTGCTCATACCGTATTTCCAGTTGGGAAAAAGAATATAAAAACCTTTATACATTTCCCTTATAGCCTCGCAATCATTATACGATAATATCCAGTGTTCTCTTTGTTTTAGTATATCAGCCAATCCTTCATGATCAAACCCCTTATGTGCATCGCCCTTCCTGCCATACAAAGAGCTGCCGATCAGGTATGGCGGATCAAGGTATGTGAATGTATGCGGATGATCTGCGAGCGATTGTTTAAAGTCTCCCCTTGTAACGGCAACATTCGGATTATAAAAATTGCGAAGCCTTTCAATAGCCGTTTCTGTAAACCTGGGATGATCCGGCGACATACCACCCGAAAGTGTGGAACCCGAAAAAGAAGAACGGTTCAGTACATAATATACTGCCGCCCTCTGCAATTTGGTTTTGAAACGGGTTTGTGTTTTCTGCAGTTCGTAAAAGCTGTGCCTGGAAAGCGGAAAATATTTTTCAACCTCCCCGGCCAATTCCCGGGGTTTCGCAATAAGACATTGCCAGAATTCCACCAGCGGAGAAAAAATATCATAACCGTATACTTTCGTTCCCTTTGCCGCAACAGCCAGTTCAATAGAACCACCGCCAAAAAAGGGAGATAAAAGTTTGTCAAGCCGTTGAGGGAAAAACTGTGTGATGAAATCCACACCCCTTGTTTTACCTCCGGGATAGCGTAACAAAGAACGAGTACTGTAATTACTCTTAATATGTGCTGCGCAATTACCAGCCCACCTGGGTACATTCAAAACTGTATCCTCAATTTTTATAGTTTTCATCCCAATTCAAATATTCATCGAATTTAGAAAGTTCATTTCAAATTTAAACAGCGAAGGCGACACTTCTGTTAAGTTGTCGCCTTTGCGTTTTTGGGAAATAATATTGCTTACGGCTTTTGCCCCAGTTGCTTCATAAACCGGTAGTGCGATGCCACCGCGGAACCCAATGTTGGAAAATAAATATATTGCAAATTAAACTGCCTGCAGGTTTGTTCAACAATTTTACTGATGGCAGGGTAATGCACATGACTGATGCGCGGAAACAAATGATGTTCTATCTGGAAATTCA
>CAMPJQ010000348.1 GCA_946886925.1 uncultured Terrimonas sp. | reverse complement strand
TAGTGCCGGAATATAAATAGATTTCTGATTTGCGATTTGAGATTTCGGATTTGAAATCCGCCACGGTGGACCTGCCTGCCTGCCGGCAAGCAGGTTTGTTTTTGGTTCTTTTGTATTCCATCGGATTTCTAATTCCCTGCTTCGGATTAATTTCATCTGTGATTGGCACATACAATAATTTTCTTTAAATTACGGCTGCACTAAAATTCTTGCCATGATCAAACTTTCCGAAATTAAAAATGGTGATATCGTTAACGCCCGTTTTGAAGATGTAACCAATACGGGGGAGGTTGTACAGGTAGATGGGGCAGAAAAAAAAGTATTGGTTGCACATGGTGATCAGCAGTTTTGGTACGATACTGACGATCTCAGCCCTATACCGCTGACTGTAAATGCGTTGGAAACACTGGGCTTTACACTTTCGTCCGATCCAGCCTTCAATAGCAATGGAGCGGCATATATGCGGGGACCTTTTATTGTGCGCTATCCCGAAAAGGATAAGAGCAGCATGCTGCTGACCTACCGGGATGAGCATCGGGAAATTAACAATGAAATATCCGTGCACCAGTTTCAAAATCACTACCAGAGTATGACAAATATTCACCTTGGTTTGTCTTAAAAAGTGCTGCTGGCATTAATGTTTATGCTAATTTATTGTATCCCTTTCCGGAAAATTTCTCTTTTTTTGTTATAATCAACATTATAATCGTATCTTTGCGCACCCAAAAACGGTATGGCAAAACAAACACTTATTAAACAGGATGGAATCATTTTAGAAGCCTTGTCCAATGCAATGTTCAAGGTAAAATTAGAAAATGGACATGAGATCCTGGCAACCATTTCGGGAAAAATGAGAATGCATTATATCCGTATATTGCCGGGAGATAAGGTGGGAGTAGAGATGAGCCCGTACGATTTGAGCAGGGGAATAATTATTTTCAGATATAAATAATATTTATACATAAAACTCAATAAAATGAGAGTAAGAGCATCCATAAAAAAGCGTAGCACAGATTGCAAGATTGTGAGGAGAAAAGGGGTATTGTATGTAATCAACAAAAAAAACCCACGCTTCAAGCAAAGGCAGGGTTAAGAAATCTCAAATTTGAAATTTAAAATCTCAAATCTTTATGGCTCGTATTGCCGGTGTTGATTTACCTAAGAACAAAAGAGGAGAAATAGGGTTGACCTATATTTTTGGTATTGGCAGCTCTACCGCACGCTACATTTTAGAAAAAGCGGAAATAAGCTACGATAAAAAAGTAAATGAATGGAACGATGAGGACTTGAATGCTATTCGTAATATCATTACCAATGAATTTAAGGTTGAGGGACAGTTGCGTTCTGAAGTGCAAATGAGCATAAAGCGTTTGCTTGATATTGCATGTTACCGTGGCTTGCGTCACCGCAAGGGATTGCCTGTTCGCGGGCAGCGCACCCGTACCAATTCGCGTACACGTAAAGGCAAACGCAAAACAGTTGCCGGTAAAAAGAAAGCAACCAAGAAGTAATATAGAATGGCTACCGGATCCGTACGCTTCACGGGGAGGAACCATTCGCAGATTTATTTTAACTATTTAAAGGACTACCTCGTATTATGGCTAAAGCACAGGCAAGCAGCGCAAAAGCCGCTGCTAAAAAAAGAGTGGTAAAAGTAGATGCATACGGCGATGCCCATGTAACTGCAAGTTTCAACAATCTTATTGTTAGCTTAACCAACAAAACCGGACAGGTGATCAGTTGGAGCAGCGCCGGTAAGATGGGTTTTAAAGGATCGAAAAAGAATACGCCTTATGCAGCGCAAATGGCGGCTTCAGATGCTGCCAGAGTAGCTGCGGAAGCAGGTTTGAAAAGGGTAGACGTATTTGTAAAAGGCCCGGGCTCAGGACGTGAAAGCGCTATCCGTGCTATTGCCAACAGCGGTATTGAAGTAAACATGATCAAGGATGTTACACCTCTGCCCCACAATGGTTGCCGTCCTCCCAAGAAAAGAAGAGTATAGCGAAATTGTTGATTTTTGATTTGATGATTGCTGATTTGCAAATCAGAAATCAAAAAATCCGAAATCACACATTTATAAACAGGTTTGCGATTGATTTTAGATTTTTACTGATCGCACACCGTAATTAAAAAATCAAAGTAAAACAATTATGGCACGTTACACAGGCCCCAAAACAAGGATTTCCCGCATTTTTGGTGAACCGATCCTTGGCAATGGTAAATATCTTACCAAAAACAGCTTTCCTCCCGGTCAGCATGGTAATTCCAAAAAGCGTAAAGCACCCGGAGAATATGCCCTTCAGTTAAAAGAAAAGCAAAAAGCAAAATATACGTATGGCTTGCTGGAACGTCAGTTCCGTAAAACATTCGAAGAAGCTTCCCGCTTAGGTGGTGTTACAGGCGAAAATCTTATCAAACTGCTTGAATCCCGCCTGGATAATACCATATTCCGCCTGGGTGTTGCTCCATCCCGTCCTGCTGCAAGGCAACTGGTGGCGCACAAGCATGTAACCGTAAATGGTGACGTGGTTAATATCCCCTCATACAGGTTAAAAGCCGGGGATATGGTAAGTCTTAAAGATAAAAGCAGGGCGAATACTGCAGTTACCAGCCAGGTGCGTGGTAAAAATCCAAAGTTCAACTGGTTAGACTGGAACGAAACGGAGCTAACCGGAACTTTTATCACCTATCCCGAAAGAGAAAGTGTTCCTGAAAATATTAAGGAACAACTTATCGTGGAGTTGTATTCTAAATAATAGTTCCACCCTCTGTTGCGGGGTATAAAAAGAGTTGATTCCATTATTAAACAGGTACCGGAAATCTATCCAACGAACAAGGTATCAAAAACTTAAAATTGAAATTTAAATATGGCCATTTTAAATTTCCAAAAGCCGGATAAGATCATTCTTCAAAAAGCGAATGAGTTTGAAGCATCTTTTGAATTCCGCCCGTTAGAGCCGGGCTATGGTGTTACCATTGGTAATGCACTTCGCAGGGTTTTACTGAATTCACTGGAAGGCTATGCGATCATAGGTATTTTTATTGAGGGAGCAGAACATGAGTTTGCTACACTAAAAGGAGTAACGGAAGATGTTACAGAAATTATCCTTAACCTGAAACAGGTTCGGTTTAAAAAAATTCTGGACACCGATATCAGCCAGGAAAAGCTTACGCTTTCCATTAAAGGAAAAAGTGAGTTTACCGCTGCCACAATAGGAGAAGCTACAGCATCTTTCCAGGTAATGAACCCTGAGTTGTTAATTTGCACGCTGGATCCTTCTTCCAAACTGAATATTGAGATTACGATCGGAAAAGGACGTGGTTATGTTCCTTCGGAAGATAATAAAGTGAAAGATGCTCCTTTTGGATATATTCCTACCGATTCTATATTCACACCCATTAAAAATGTAAAATACGGAATTGAAAATTTCCGTGTTGAGCAAAGAACAGACTATGAAAAGCTGTTAATGGATGTGCAGACAGATGGTACCATCCATCCTGAAGAAGCTGTAAAACAGGCTTCACGCATTCTTATCCAGCATCTGATGATCATTACTGACGAAAATATTACATTCGACAGTAAAGAAGATAAGAAAGAAGATGTAGTAGATGAACAGGTGTTGCAACTGCGTAAAGTGCTGAAAACACCGTTGGAAGACTTGGATCTGAGTGTGCGTGCATTTAACTGTTTGAAAGCTGCTAAAATCAATAGCTTAAGCGAACTGGTGCAGTACGAACAGGAAGACCTGATGAAATTCCGTAATTTCGGTCAGAAATCACTGGCAGAAATTGAACAGGTGTTGGGCGAAAGAAGCCTTCATTTTGGAATGGACCTCGCTAAGCTGGGATTGGATAAGGATGAGTTTTAAGAGAATGGAGAGGTGAAAAGTGAGAGGTGAGAAGGTGGGCGTAAGAGAAAAGAAATAATAATATGCACAATCATAATCTGTTGCTTAAGCACAGAGCCGGCCTGTAATTCCCTGACACGGTACAGGAAGGTATTCATAACATGATTTGAAATTTCAAACCTGTCTGCCGACAGGCAGATTTCAAATCCCAAATTAAACAGTCATGCGTCACGGAGACAAGATCAACAATCTCAGCAGAACAGCCTCACACAGAAAAGCGCTGCTGAACAATTTAGCCAATGCATTATTGACAAACAAGCGTATCGTAACAACGCTGGCAAAAGCAAAGGCCCTCAGAACTTTTATTGAGCCCCTTATTACCAAAACCAAAAAGAACGAAACCAAAGAGCAGATCATGCACAATCACCGTTTGGTGT
>CAMPJQ010000347.1 GCA_946886925.1 uncultured Terrimonas sp. | reverse complement strand
GGTATGGCACCGCGCAATCGCAGGAAAAAAAATTGGTAAAAAAATGGGAAACCGATACCATTTTAAAAGTGCCGGAATCCGTTAGATTTGATCGCATCAATAAAGTGTTGTATACCGCCAATATTGATGGAGAACCATGGGGAAAAGATGGCAAGGGCTCCATTGGAAAAGTAGGATTAGATGGTAAGATCATCGCATCGGAATGGGTTACCGGCCTGAATGCGCCCAAAGGCATGGGTATTCATGCGGGCAAATTATATGTAGGCGATGTGGATGTGGTTGTGGTAATTGATATCGCAAATGGAAAGATCATACAGCGGATCGCAGTGGAAGGAGCACAGGGATTGAACGATGTTAGCATCGACGCCAAAGGCGCGATCTATGTTTCGGACTCAAAAACCAAAAAAATACACCGTATTGAAAAAGGAAAATCAACCGTGGTACAGGAAAACCTGAAGGGGCCGAATGGAGTGCTGGCAGTGGGCTCCGACTTATACTTAACAGATGCAGGCGGATTGTATAAAGCGGAAAAAACAGGCGCTTTAACTTTAATTGCCGATGGCATGGAAGGGGGAACGGATGGTATTGAAGCGGTGGGTAATGGAGATTTTATTGTATCGTGCTGGGCAGGGTCAATTTGGTATGTACACGCCGATGGCAAAAAAGATCATTTGCTGGATACCAGGGAGCAAAAGATCAATTCGGCCGATATTGGTTATGATCCTGCTACCAAAACGGTATATGTGCCCACCTTCTTTAAAAACAACGTGGTGGCCTATACCCTGAAGTAAACTGTATCTTTTGTCGTAACAAATTGTCCAAAAATCGAAGGAATTGTGGTTGCCGGCGAATAAAGTTTCATAGGCGGGATTGCTGAAGCATCTTTACATCAGCAAGCAAACAGCAAAAGTTCTAAGCAGATAGGTAAAACAAATCTAGTATTCGAAAAACAAGAGGTTGTTTGATACTTCGCCAACATTTCCTGGTTACAGGAATTTCCATCCATCAAAGATATTGCCGGTTGTACATCAACCGGCTTTATTTTTTATGCAATACTTTTCATCATCGTATTGGTTACTATAACAATCCCCGCAGAACCGGTCTCAAATCAACATTACCTTGTCATCCACTATAGCAAAAACTTTGTCGCGCCGTTCCTGCTGTACAGTAGCTACCCCTGTAAACCGGCTAAATGCCGGCAGGGTACAGCAGTTTGCAGCAAAGTGAAAACATGGCAGTCTTAACCCCTGCCTCGCTAACCCCTTTATATAAACGCCGGGATGAAGGTGTCCGGAGAAAATATATTTCTCTGTAAGGTCCCGCTTATGCATGCCACTGTAATCATGACAAAAAACAAACTCCCCCATTTCCAATTCCGCGGGGTGCAGCGTAATAGCAATGTTTTCATACCATTGATCTTTCAAAATATCATGATTGCCTTTAATAAGCTGAACGGCAAGGGAAGAGAAATCGCTTCTCCACCTGCGGAACAATTCCAGTTCCTTATTGTTTTCGCTGTGAAACATATCACCTACAACAACCAGTTGTTCAGGCTTAAAAAATTGAACAAGGTTAACCAGGCGCTGCATATCTTCTTTAAAAACCGTTTGGGGCACGCCAATGCCCGACTTGCGGAAATGCCCGGTTTTACCGAGGTGCAGATCGGCAAGAATAAGTGATTTCTGTTCTTCCCAAAAAACAGAACGGTCTGCGCTCAACCATAAAGTTTGTCCGGATACGCTATGTTTTAATGGAGGATACATCGTGAGCGGTGCAAGTTACAGGTTTCAGGATACAAGTTGCAGGTTACAAGTTTCAGGGTGCAGGGCTGTCCAAAGTTATTTAATGAAAATACTTTTCCGCCTGTTCTATGGCTTCCGGTTTGCCCACATCAATCAGTATATCGCCGGAATGGTCGAAACTCATGATTGAATGATTTTGCGACAAGCGGAGATACAAATCTACCAAAGAAAATTTTCCTTCTTCAGTGATCAATGCAAAAATGACCGGGTCAATAATATGAATACCGCTGAATGCTTTGGGTATATTATTCGTTGCCGGGATAGCAATCTTTTCCTCTCCTGAAACATTGTTCCGCCAGCCGCACAATTGATCGCTGTCATTAAACAAGAAAGAACGGGAAGCTTTTCTATCGGTTACTGCCAGTGTAATCAATGGTTTATGCCGGTTATGAAATTGCAGCATATCATTAATGTTGAGGCTGGTTAAGATATCTGCATTGATCACAAAAAAAGGATCATGCGGCTGTAAAAACCATGCGGCTTTTTTTAATCCGCCACCCGTTTCTAATGGTTCCTCTTTTTCATGCGAAACAGTGATGTTACAGTTGAAATGATCATTTGCTTCTAAAAATTCAATCACCTGGTCAGCAAAATGATGTACGTTAATGAGCAGGTTTGTAATACCAAATCCCTTCAGGTATTCAATATTGCGCTGCAGCAAAGGCTTGCCGTTCACTACGGCCAATGCCTTGGGATGATGATCCGTCCACGGCTTTAATCTTGTACCCAACCCAGCGGCAAAGATCATGGCCGCAGTTAAACTGTTTTCTGATTGTATAAAATTTTCGCCGCTAGCGCTCATCATATTGCGAGTTGTGAATTGTGCGTGATCGTACAACTTACCACTTACTACTTACCACTTACTACTTACTACTTACTACTTACTCCTTACCACTTTCCGCCCTCATCCATTCACCCAATTCTTTTGATCCTGAACCAAATGATGTACATTTACCTTTACAGCGAATTTTTCCTGCAGGTGTTTGGCCAGGCTATCGGCCGCAAACACGCTGCGGTGTTGCCCGCCCGTGCAGCCAAAGTTCACCACCAGGCTTTGAAAATTTCGCCGGAGATAATCAGTTACTGAAATATCCACTATGCCATACACGTACTGTAAAAAGGAAGGCATTTCGCTTTTATGGAGCAGAAATTCCTGCACTTCCTTATCGCGCCCCGTAAGTTTTTTGTATTCTTCAAAACGACCCGGATTAAAAATACCACGGCAGTCAAACACAAATCCGCCTCCATTTTCAGCATTGGTTTCGGGAATGCCATTGCGATAGGAGAAGCTGTTGATATGCACTATCAATGGGCTGTCGGGAGCCGCCGTTACCGTTTCATAACGCTTAATAATCGAATCGTCTACTATATGCCATAGTACTTTTTGCAGTTCGGGCAGCCTGATGGGTATCTTCTTATTTTCCAAAAACCAGCGCAACTGTTTCAATGCAAAAGGAATGCTGGTAATAAAATGTTGCTTCCGCTCAAAAAGCCCCCTGAAACCATAGGCACCGAGTGTTTGTAGCATGCGTATCAACACAAAACCATCGTAGCTGTCTAAAAAGTCTTTTTTATTGAGCCTGTTGTCCAACAATTCATTTACTTTTTCGAAGTAGTAGCCCACCAGTTCTTCCTTCCATTCGTGTGGTAATGCAGCCCTCGCCTGCCACAGCATAGAAGCGGCATCGTATTGCAATGCACCCTGCATGCCACCCTGGAAGTCTATGAAATATACCCGCTCATCTTTGATCATCACGTTGCGGCTCTGGCAGTCGCGGTGCATGAAATATTTAGCCTCTTCCTGCATGAGATAGCTGCTCAGCAATTCAAAATCATTCAGCAATAAATTTTTATCGTAGGGCAGATCGAGTGCCCGCACAAAATAATATAGGAAATACAAAAGATCGGAATAAATGGCCTGCTTATCGAAAGACTTGGTGGCGATACAGTTATTGTAATCTAGTCCTTCTCCGCCCTGCACCTGCAAACGGGCCAGTTGGGCAAACGCCTTTCGGTATAATTCCTTTACTCTTGCGCTATAGCCTTCCTGCTTAATTACATCAAAGAGCGAAATATCGCCAAAGTCCGTTTGGATATACATCGTTTTTTCTCCGTTGGCAAAAAGTATTTCGGGTACGGCAAGCTGCTTGCTGTAAAAATGTTTGGCAAACGCTATAAAAGCATTGTTTTCGGAAATGTTATTGGGATTGCTGGTAATGATAAAAGACCTGGCGTTGGTTGCCGCACGGAAATATTGCCGGTTGCTCCCGGCCTGCTTGAGCGTAAACAGGTCGCGCACAGGATGTTTTGCCCACTGCTCAAAAAAGTATTTTACTTCGTTTATAGTATCTGCCATGATAGCATTTTAGCGGTCAAAGATAAGATATCAGTGTTATGAGCAATGCCTGTTAACTAATGTATGTTTTTTTCAATAAAATCTAAAATATCAATTCTATTATCGGGAGCAAACCATTGAATGGTTTCATCTCTTTTAAAC